>JAYEFX010000198.1:0-8630 GCA_034658775.1 Campylobacterota bacterium | reverse complement strand
CAGTGTTTGAAGTGTTTTTTGATCTTTAGATCGTTGCTTAAGATGGGCCAGTTTTTCATCACTTTTGGATAAAAAACCAGCAGTAGTATCTGTTTGAACCAGATACACCAACTCTTTAGTCATTTAGAAATTCTTGAATCGACTTAGGGATTAAGCCCTCTTTATTGTTTTGTGCAATAATAGCTTGGATTGATGCTAGTGCTCCAGCAACCGTAGTTACATAAGGTACATTCATTCGCAGTACCATACGTCGTATTTGTGATCCATCATCTTTACTTGAAGGTTTTTCATCACTGGTATTAATTGCCATCACAATCTCTTCATTGGTCAATGAATCTACAATATGAGGTCTTCCTTCACTAACTTTGAGTACTTTTTCACAATCAATACCAGCTTCACTGATTGTTTTAAATGTTCCACCTGTTGCTACAATATCAAAACCTAAGTCAACCAAACCTTGTGCGATTTGTGCAGCATAAGGTTTGTCTAAATCAGCCAATGAGATAAATACTTTCCCACCATCAATTGGCAAGTGATTTTTAGCTGCGCATTGTGCTTTTGCATACGCTGTACCAAAATCAGCAGAGATCCCCATAACTTCACCTGTAGATTTCATCTCAGGGCCCAAAAGTAAATCCGCACCACTTAGTTTATTAAATGGGAAAACCGCTTCTTTTACAGACACATGACCTTTTAGTATTGGTTTAAGCACGCCATTGTTTTCCTCGACAATATCTTTATCGTAGGCACCTAATGCAACTCTGAGACTTTCACCCCACATGACACGAGTGGCTACTTTTGCCAATGGCATACCCGTAGCCTTTGAAACAAATGGCACGGTACGAGACGCCCGTGGATTCACCTCAATGAGATACACTTTTCCTTGATGAATTGCATATTGAGTATTCATCAAGCCAACAACACCAAGGTTCAAAGCCATGTTTTTTGTTTTTTGCTCAACTTCTAAAATCAACTCTTCACTTAAACTTACAGGTGGCAATGAACACGCACTGTCCCCAGAATGTATCCCAGCTTCTTCAATATGTTGCATGATTCCACCAATGTATACATCTTTACCATCCGTAATACAATCCACGTCAAGCTCAATGGCTCTGTCTAAAAATTTGTCAATAAGCACGGGGGCTTCATTGGATACAGAAACTGCTTCATCCATGTATTGTTTTAATTCATTCTGGGAGTAAACAATGCGCATACCTCGACCACCCAGTACAAAAGAGGGTCGAACCAATACAGGATAACCAATGCGATTAGCAATCTCAACAGCTTCACCAACTTCAACAGCTGTCCCATTTTCGGGTTGTAATAATCCAGCTTCTTCAACAAAAGTAGAAAACTTTTCTCTATCTTCAGCCAAATCAATCACCTGTGCCGTTGTACCAATGATTTTCCCACCAATAGCATCAATAGCATTAGCCAATTTAAGTGGTGTTTGTCCACCAAAATGAACAATAATACCATCTGGATTTTCTGTTTCAATAACACTTCGTACATGCTCAAAATCAATAGGCTCAAAATACAAGACATCTGAAGTATCGTAATCTGTTGATACCGTTTCAGGATTACAGTTGTACATAATCGTTTCAACACCTATCTCATTTAGTGCAAATGAAGCATGCACACAACAATAATCAAACTCAATCCCTTGACCAATTCTATTGGGTCCACCACCAAGAATCATCACTTTTTTCTTATTCGATTTTTCTTTTTTAACCTCTGGAAGTTTAGTAACATTGGTGCTGGAGTAAAGATACGGTGTAAGTGCTTGAAATTCTGCTGCACAAGTATCAACCTCATTGTATTCTAAATTTATCCCCAATGCTTTACGTGCAGCATATACAGTCTCTTCATCTGAATCAATCAACATAGAGATCATTTTATCACTAAATCCATAGGTCTTAGCTTTTCGTAAAAATCTTTCATCGGTTAAAATTTTTGCTTTTGCTCCAGTGATCATCAATTCCATAGTGTAAATTTCTCTAAACTGTCCTAAAAACCATGGATCAATATTTGAAAGTTCAAAAATCTCTTCATTGCTTAAGCCTTTTCGTAGACCTTGCATTAAGTATATATAACGATCACAATTTGGTCTTCTGATCTCTTTTTTGATTAAATCAATATCTGCTTCAATTGGATCAAAACCACAAAGATCTGTTTCAAGTGAGCACAATGCTTTTTGAAAAGATTCTTTAAATGTTCGTCCCATGCTCATCACCTCTCCAACAGATTTCATACCTGTTGTAAGTGTTGAGTTTGCCATTGGAAATTTTTCAAAAGTAAATCGTGGAATTTTTGTAACAACATAATCAATAACCGGTTCAAAGGATGCCGTTGTGCCTGTAATATCGTTTTCAATCTCATCTAACGTAAAACCAACAGCAAGCAGTGTCGCTACTTTAGCAATAGGATATCCCGTAGCTTTAGAAGCCAGTGCCGAAGATCGAGAAACTCTTGGATTCATCTCAATAACAATCATTCTACCTGTATTTGGACAAATTGAAAATTGTACGTTAGATCCACCCGTATCAACACCAATCTCTCGTAAAATATCAAAGGATGCATTTCTCATATTTTGATACTCTTTGTCGGTCAAGGTAAGTGCAGGAGCGATGGTGATACTGTCGCCCGTATGCACACCCATAGGATCTACGTTTTCAATCGAACACACGATAATACAGTTATCTTTACTGTCTCGAATAACTTCCATTTCGTATTCTTTCCATCCAAGCATCGATTCCATAATCTCAATCTCATTAATAGGACTCGCATCAATACCCTCTTTAGCTAATGATTCAAACTCTTCCATGTTGTATGCTACACCTGATCCACCACCTGCTAGTGTAAATGAAGCTCTACTAATAACAGGGAAGCCTATATCTTTAGCAACTTTTATTGCTTCTTCAACGGTATATGCATTAGCACTTTTAGGTAAATCCATGCCAATTTTTATCATCGCCTCATTAAAAAGATGTCGATCTTCACCTTTTTTAATTGCATCAGGGTGAGCCCCTAAAAACTCTATGCCTTCAAGCATCCCTTTATCGTACATACTTGTAGCCACGTTAAGTGCTGTTTGTCCACCCATGGTTGGTAAAATTGCGTCAACTTTTTCTATATCTATAATTTTTGCAACCATTTGTTCAGTAATGGGTTCAATGTACGTTCGATCTGCAAATTCAGGATCGGTCATAATCGTAGCAGGATTTGAATTGATTAAAACAACTCGATATCCAAGTTCTTTAAGTGTTTTTGTAGCTTGTGTACCAGAGTAGTCAAACTCACAGGCTTGACCAATGATAATTGGTCCAGAACCAATTAATAAAATAGACTTAATATCTTCTCTTTTTGGCATTAATATTCCTTGTGTTTATGCATTAAAAATTTAATCATTTTATCTAAAATATACTTAAAAAATGATGAGATTAGTTTATATAACTTTTAGTTACTTTACACTATTATTTATGCATGTATAGGGAGTTTAGGATGCCTAATTTTAAATATTTTTTACTCATTATTGTTGCTCCAATTATTGGAATAATAACCATCTTTAGTTATGCCTATATTTATGTACAAAATGAAATATCTATATTGGAGCATGAAGTCACAGGATTAAACAGGGTCAATCAAGTACAAAGCTTTGTTTTTGATCTTCAAAAGCTTAGAGGCTTATCAAACATCTCTACAAATAACCCTACAGTAGTTATAGATATCAAAAAACTAAAAGATACTATTTACCAAAAAACGTCCATACTAAAAAATGAATTAAATTCCATTCCCCAAACCTCCAAAGTCAAAAAACATCTGCAACGCTACATTCAAACTGTTGAGGAACACATTGAGCATGTAAGTGATTTTAATCGTCTTTCGTTGCTCATTCAAGATTCCATAATTCTTATCGAACACATAGCTTATCATTCCAGATTGATACTTGATAACCAATTAAAATCCTATGTTTTAATTGACATGATTGTATCTACGTTGCCAGAATTAATTGAATACAACGGACAAATACGTGGAATTAGCTCATCGGTCAAAGATTATTTACCCAAAGAAAAACGCTATAAAATACTCACTCAACTGTCAAAAATTAATGATCGTATCAATAAACTAAAATTTAACATGAGCCAACTTGATACGCAATATGATGATATTATTTACAAAGATATATTTTATGCCCAACAATCTCTTATTGATTTTACACGTCACGAGGTATTGCAAAAGGATAAAATTTTAATCCGTCCAATCGATCTGTTTGAACTCAATTCCAATAATATTACATTGATCACTCTGTTTTACAAAAAAATCTCACATGAATTAAAAGAGATACTAGAAATAAGAGTTCAAGAGAAACAAAACATTGCTTTACTTATTTTATTGTTGGGTTTTAGTTCAATCATTTTTATTATTTTTATCAATATTGCATTTTTCAATAAAAATAAAAAATTTATTGAAAAAATTAAACTTTTATCCATCACCGATAGCATGACGGGTTTATACAATAGACGCTACTTTGACAGTGAATTTGATAAACAACTTAAAATCAAAGCACGTTTACAGCAAAATCTAATCTTTATCATGCTCGATATTGATCATTTTAAACAATACAACGATACTTATGGACATCAAGCTGGAGATAAAACACTTATATCTATAGCCGAGAGTTTAAAAAATGATTTAAAGCGACCTGATGATATGATTTTTAGACTAGGTGGTGAAGAGTTTGGAATACTCTTTAGTGATGTTGACAAAATCAAAGCTGTAGATTTTGCAAACCGATTAAGAATTCATATTGAAGAATTAAACATTAAGCATTCCCACAATTCTGCTAGTGAATTTGTAACAGCATCAATGGGGGTAAGTATTATTCAAGCCACGTGTGAACTTAAGATGAACGTAATTTATAAGAAAACCGATGACGCTTTATACAAAGCCAAAGAAAATGGAAGAAACCAAATATGCATGAGTGAGTTATTTAATTAAGGGCACCTCTAAACTGGCAATCCAAACTTTTGCGTTTCAAAAATTCCATCATCATTAAAAAAACAATAGTATAAAAAATCTTTTTTTATAGCCAGTTGTGCTAAATATCGTAAAGCCAAATTGGCTTGAAGTGATGCAACATTCATCACGATAGGGGCAGCAATTCCTCCAGGTTTATGGTCACTTATGCTAAACACCGTTTCAAAACTAGCATCTTGAAAAAAGCACACTTGTCCATGAAAAGACTCAACACTTCCATATATCCAAGGAGTTTTTTTCTGTTTGGAAAACTGATTAATCAGTGCACGCACAGGTAAATTATCCGTAGCATCCAATATCAAATCATAATGTTGAGTCGTTTTACTAAATGTTTCAAAATCCATATTAAATGCATTGACCTGAACAAAAGGGCAACGAGACGCAATAAGTTCTTTTAACACTTCGCATTTTAAACGCCCTTCATCACCCACTTTAAAACCAATTTGACGATGAATATTATGTACTCCAACATCATCAAAATCAACCAGATCAATTTGACCAATTCCAGATGCCCCTAAAGCAACACCCAAAGAACACCCTAGCCCACCACAGCCAATAATAACAATTTTTTTATTTTGTAAAGATATTTGCGTATCTTCACCCCAAAGCTGTATTTGACGATTAAAATAGTCGTTAAATCCATTCATTTTTTATGCTTTATTCAGTTCTTCAAATTGCAATTTTGCATCGTCTAAAAGTTCTTGTGCACTTTGAAGTTCAGCCATCCCTTTTTTATACACTTCAACAGAATTTGAAAGAGTAATTTGAGGGTCTAAAAGGGTATCTAAAAGCTTTTTTGCTTCATCTATTTTTGATTCAAACGAAATCTCTTGTTTCTCTTCACTCATTATTAATCCTCCAATATATTACGTATTTGATCTTCAAACTTATCCACTTCAACTAAAAAAGCATCATGTCCATAATCGCTATCAATCATCGTATAGGTACATTGCTCTTTTTTTCCAAGTTTACACATCACATCATAAATCTCTTCCATCTCTTGTGGAAAAAACAGCATATCACCAGAAAAACTGATTAGATGCATTTTTGCTTTAATTTTATCCAAAGCTTGTTCTAAATTATCTCCACCACGTGCAGCATCAAAAATATTGATTGTTTTGATGATGTAAAGATAACTTAACGGATCAAAATTATGAGGAAAATTGTAACCATTATATTCCAAGTAACGCTCCACCTCAAAACGACCAAAAAGCTCATACAAACCATCTTGTTCTACATAATTTCGTCCAAATTTTTCATTCATGGAATGGGGAGAAAGATAGGATATATGTCCAGCCATTCTACCTACGGCTAAACCATTAAGTCCGTTTTGTTCAATATCCGAACTCGCATAATAACCATCTTTAAAATCTGGATCATTTTTAATCGCTTCTGCTACTACTTTATTGTATGAAATGGCCCATGGTCGTACATATGCAGTCGTTGCAAGAGGGATAATAATATCTGCAAAATCAGGATATTCAACCCCATAACATAATGCTTGCATCCCTCCCATGCTTCCACCAATAACAGCTTTAACATGAAATATGTCCAAACTTTCTAAAAGATTTTTTTGTGCTTTTACAATATCTGTAATGGTTAAAACAGGGAATAAAAAACGATACGGTTCATTGTTGGATGCTTGAGGACTCATAGGTCCCGTACTTCCAAAACACGATCCAATATTATTGACACAAATGACAAAATATTTTGTCGTATCAACTGCTTTTCCATCTCCAATGAGATCATTCCACCAACCAGGTTTTCGATCCCCCTCATGCATTCCAGCAGCATGTGCAGAACCACTAAGAGCATGCGTTATTACAATAACATTAGATTTATCCAAATTGAGTTGCCCATACGTTTCATAAGCAAGCTCATACGGTTCTAAAATTCGACCACTTTCCAAATAAAGTGGTTCAGCAAATAGTGCTGTCTTGGTAGATATAGTCACGTTTAGTCAATAACCTTTTTCAATGCAGCAATCAGATCATCAACATTTTCAAGTCCTATACTTAATCGAATCAATCCCTCACCAATACCAGAGGCATTTAACTCTTCAAGACTAAGTTGCTGATGTGTTGTAGATGCTGGATGCGTAATGATTGATTTACTGTCCCCAATATTTACTACCACCGAGAAAATATCAATGTTGTCCACGATATTTTTAGCCGTATCCAATCCTTCAACCTCAAAGCTTAATAGCCCACTGTTTCCACCTTTAAGGTATTTTTGTGCTCTTTCATAATTTGAGTCACTTTTTAAACCTGGGTAGTTTACGTTAGATACTTTAGGGTGTGCTTCTAAAAATTGTGCAACAGCCAATGCATTTGCACTGTGTCGCTCCATTCTAAGACTTAATGTCTCAAGTCCTTGAATCATTAACCATGAATTAAAAGGAGAAGGTGTAGCCCCTAAATCTCGCAATACGCATAAAAGTATTCTCATAATAAATGGAGGAAAAGGTAAATCTGCATACACCAAGCCATGATAGGAAGCATCGGGAGTATTAAAATGATTGTATCGAGTGTTACCACGTATCTTTTTTCCAGAACTTTCACTGTCCACAATAATACCGCCCAATGCTAAACCTTGCCCCGTGGTGTATTTACTCGTACTGTGCACAACTATGTCCACACCATGATTAATAGGATTACACAACATTGGTGTTGCGACCGTATTGTCCACCACCGTAATAATATTATGTTTATTCGCAATGGATACAATTGGATCCATATCTGCTACGCATAAATTTGGATTGGTTAATGATTCAAATAAAATCAATTTTGTTTTTTCATCGATCAATGATTCTAGTGTTGAAGGATCCGTTACATCAAATTTTCGTGTTTCAATTCCAAATCTTTTGATCGTATGATCCGTCAAGGTTGATGTTCCACCATACACAGCTGACGCCACAAGGATATTGTCCCCTGCTTCACAAAGGTTTACGATGCATGAAAAGATAGCACTCATCCCACTAGCAGTTGCAATAGCTGCAACTCCACCTTCAAGTTGTGCAAATCGTTTTTCAAATACCGCTGATGTTGGATTCATTAAACGGGTATAAATATTTCCAAGCTCTTTTAGTGCGAAAAGATCTGCAGCATGTTGAGAGTCTCTAAACTCATACGCCGTACTCATGTAAATAGGTACAGCCATCGTTCCTTGAGTATCTTTTTCATAACCTGCGTGTAAAGCTAATGTTTCTTTTTGCATAAAATTCCTTCTTTTTATATTCTAAATTATTGGGTTAAAACTTAGATTTCTCTACTAAATATGATAATTAGGAGCTTCATTTGTGATCGTCACATCATGAACGTGAGACTCTTTCAACCCTGCACTCGTAATCTCAACAAACTCCGCAGTATCTTGAAAAACTTTGATATCTTTACTTCCAAGATACCCCATTGAGGATCGTAATCCACCAATAAATTGATGAACAATATCGCCCATGTCCCCTTTATATGGAACCATACCTTCAATACCTTCAGGTACAAGCTTATCCGCTGCTGTTCCCTCTTGAAAATATCTATCCGTACTTCCTTTGGTCATGGCTCCTATAGAACCCATTCCACGATACGTTTTAAATTTTC
>JAYEFX010000197.1:0-1697 GCA_034658775.1 Campylobacterota bacterium | reverse complement strand
AGAGATGAGTACTACATCAATAAAGATACACAAAGATATTATGGCAAAGACAAACTCTTTTTTTAATCCTTGTTTAAGTACAAAAGCATTTTGTGCCCCAATAGCAAGAATAAGTGAAAAAGTGACTGTAAAGCCTTTGATTGTAATGGTAGACAACATTACAGATACAACTTAGCCAATTGGATGGTTTCGCGAACAATAAAAAAGTGCAACATTTGGATCAAGTCCTGTAAGTATAGGTACAAGTACCAAAGCACCAAAGGCAACAAATAAAAACTGTAAACCAATTAGTGAGTCTTTGACCCGAAAATTATAATCTGTTTCTTTCATCTGATTCTCCAATTATTTTTAAATATTTTAGCATAATTTTTATATTTTGTTGGCTAGTTTGTCTTGAGATTGTGTTATACTTTATCAAATTAAAAAAATAATAAATAGGAATCATTATGTATCAAGAAAGTACAAATATTGTAGTTAAACATTTAGTTAATACCTTAAGACATAGTAATACTAAATCAAATGAATTTAGACTCACCGTTGAAGAGATTGCACGTATTTTAGTTGCTGAAGCATTGAACGATTTTCCAACCTCCAAACAAACCATACCGACATGGCAAGGAGATTTGGAAGTTGATATGATTGATGTTGAAAAGATTGTACTGATACCTATTTTAAGAGCGGGAGAACCAATGCTAACTGGAATACTTAAAACTCTTCCTCATGCACAATCAGGTTTTTTGGCAATGAAACGAGATGAACAAACCGCTCAAAGTAAACTGTTTTATGAAAATATTCCAAGTCTGGAAAATAAAACGGTGTTGCTTTTAGACCCTATGGTTGCTACGGGTGGATCACTGATTGATGGTATTGAATATTTGAAATCAAAAGGGGCACAAAAGATTATTTCACTCAATGTATTGGGATCGTTGCATGGCGTGCAAACGGTTCAAAAAGCGTATGAAGATGTGGATATATTTATCGCACAAATAGACCAAGAGCTGGATTCAAATTCGTATATTCGTCCAGGGCTTGGTGATGCGGGAGATAGAGCGTTTAATTCACATTAAACGCTTATTTGGTATCCTCTTCCAGAATGACTTTTAATAATTTCAGTGTAGCTTTTGTCTCGAATCTTTTTAACAATATTTCGCATTGTAAAGATTGATGCATCTTTTTTTGCCCACACATTATCCAATATATCTTGATGATCAACAACAGTATTTGCATTAGAAATTAAAAAAGCAAAAATCTCTTGCTCTAAATTTGTAAATTCAATTGGTTTATGTTGATCATCAAATAATAATTTTATACTTTTCTTATAAAAGTAACCATTTTTTAAAGTGATAATATCACTTACTTCAGTATTTAAAAAATCTTCCATTACTTCTTCAGCAGTTTTACCTGTGTGTTGAGCAACAGTGATAAAATACAACTGCGTTTCGTTTGATAAGTTTAATTTTAGTTTCATGGCGTCATTATATAATTTTAAAACTTAGAATTAAATTATTGTAATCCAAATGTAATGCAAAATTCAAAGATTTATAATATAGTATGTTTCTAATTATTTATTTTACATATATTTCCCCTGTTATGTATTATTATTCCATATTTGATCTCTTCTTTGTATATTAAGTTATATAACGCTAAAATTATCGTTATATCTTTTGGTATATAACCAAATAAAGGAAAGTTTTGAA
>JAYEFX010000196.1:0-1698 GCA_034658775.1 Campylobacterota bacterium | reverse complement strand
ACACGCAGCACTTGGACCAAATTTTTCTGTTCCGGTCATTGGGTGAGCTGGGATATAATGTGATTTTAAAGCTTGAGGTAAAGCTTCAACAATCATCTGTTTAGTACTACCAAAGTCTATGACTGTCGTTGTTTGGGGCAAATCATCCAACTGTTTGTTAAATGCAATTATTGCATCAACTGGAATGGTTAATACAATAATATCCGCTTTTTTCAGCTCATTTAAAGTTACAACTCTTTGCACTAAATCAAGTTCTATGGCCTCTTTTTGGTGAGAGATATTATGATCGTATCCAATAACCTCAGATGCTAATTTATATTTTTTAATAACCTTAGCAAAAGATCCACCCATTAATCCTAGTCCAACTATACCTACAACCACTTTATATCCTTATTTTTTACTGCGTGTATATTATCAAAGAATACCAAAATATACGGTAAATTAAAGTATCATTAATGATTTTTTAGCTAACCTATTATGATTAATTCCACAATACACAAGGATAACTTTTGAAAAAACAATTTATTGCAAGTTCACTGCTTTTTAGCAGCCTACTTTTTGCACAAAACATCACCGATATTCAATTTATCAATTTATCAAAAATCTCTTCAGATATTGCCAATGACACACTGGACATGTCTGTTGGAGATGAGATGGATTCCCACAAAATAAATGAAGCTATTAAAAAGTTTTATCGTTTTGGTTATTTTAATAATATCAATGTTGAAACCAATAAAGGTGCTTTGATCTTTGATTTTAAAGAGAAACCATCAATTGCACAAATTCACGTTACTGGATATAAAACACGTGAAGAAGATTTGGAGATGTTGTACTCTGCAATGGGGATCAAAAAAGGTAATATGTATTCTAAAAAAAGAATTGAGGCAGCCAAAGAAGCTTTACTTAATGAACTTAAAAAAGAGGGATACATTGATTCTGTTGTGGAAACAGAGATTCAAGAATTAAGCACACAAAGTGTTGCAGTAACTTTTAATGTAAGTAAAGGTGATGAAATAATCATCAAAAAAGTTAATTACAATGGGGCAAATGAGCTTGATGAAGATGAATTTGAACCCGTTACAGCGAATAAAGAGGAAGATTTTATCAAATGGTGGTTTGGGCAAAATGATGGAGAATTAAAACTTGATCAACTTGAATACGACCATTTACGAATAAAAGAGGCCTATCTTGAAAAAGGTTATCTTGATGCAAAAGTGAAAGAACCATTTTTAAAAGTCGATTTTAATTCAGCTAATGCAGATTTAGATTTTTACATTGAAGAGGGTCAGCAATACAGAATCAATGAGATTAAAATTTATGTAGATGAAGAGATTGTCAAAGCAAAAGATATTTATCCTGAACTGCTTTTGAAAAAAGATAAAGTATTTAACGTTAAAAGATTGCGTAAAGATCAGCAATATATCAAAGTTCAAGTTGCCAACAAAGGGTATGCATTTGCCCAAATTCGATACGATATCCAAAAAGATGTTGAAAAGGGAACCGCTAGTATTGTTTATAATGTTCTTCCAGGTGAACAGGTCTACATTAATGATGTAATCATCTCAGGAAACAGCAGAACACTTGATAGAGTTATTCGACGAAATGTATTTTTAGCTCCACAAGATCTTTACAATGAAACTGATTACACTGATTCTCTTGGTGCTTTAGGTCGAAGTGGTTTTTTTGAAAATTCTATTA
>JAYEFX010000195.1:0-1700 GCA_034658775.1 Campylobacterota bacterium | reverse complement strand
AGCAACTATCATCACCACAATAAGCGGAACACTAATTGCTCGTGTCATCAATCCAAGCGTAAGCAATACCACCCCAAGAAGCTCAGTAGTTGCAGCCATGTAGGCATTTAAAAGAGGTAAGGGAATACCCATTGAATCAAACCATGAAGCCACAGAAGAGATATCTTTCCACTTCATCATGGCAGGTTCATAAAATCCGTACGCAATTGCAAGTCGAGCAAATAGCAACGATAACGGTTGTAAATAATTACTCAAATATGAAAATTGAGTGTAGATCTGCTTACATTTCATCATAAACTCCTCATGCATTTATCTATATTAAGAAGCTTATCCCTTTTTTATGTAGTATTGATGTAGTTTTTAATAGTGCTTAAATTGCAATCTAAATGTTGTACCAATTCCTTCTTTTGATTCAACATTAATAGGGATTGAATACTCTTTTAAAATATTTAATACAATATGTAACCCCATACCAAAACCACCAGCATTGTTGGTCGCTCTGTAATATCGTTTAAAAATTTTATCCAATTTATCTTGCTGTATTCCAATACCCGTATCTCGAATGATGAGTTGATGGTTTTCCAACACTACATCAATCGTTCCACCTCGATTGTTGTATTTGATTGCATTGGATAACAAATTGCTAAAAACTCTTTTAAAATCTTCCTCATCCATGTTTATCAACGTTTCTTCAAGAGTACAATTTACTTCAATATTTTTTTTATGTGCTAAAATTGTAAAATATTCCAGTTGTTGTTCCATAATCTTATGAATAGCGATTTTTGTAATATTTTTTTGATTATTCTGCTCTAAAAATAAATAGGTCAAATCTTTATAAATTTCCGATATTCTTTTTGCACTAAGATAGATGCGTTCAATGTTTTTACTGTTACTTAACGCCTCTTTATTTGCGCACATCATGATAGCTGTAATAGGAGTATTGAGTTCATGCGTGGTGTCTTTTATAAAGTTATCCAAACGCTTTCGCTCATTTTCAATGGGTCGCATAAAAAGTTTGCCCAAATAAAATCCAATCATGCAAATAAATGCATAGGCAATAAAAAATCCAAGAATAACTTTAAGAATAATGGCATAAATTTTTTCTTGAAACATTGTATCAATCATTGCTATGTAATACACACCAAGATGTCCATGGGTATTTTTATCAATCAATATCGTTGAATCGTTCATAATATAATCATGTTTATTTAAATCAATATTCACATCTGATTGCCCGTACAGTAACACCCCTTGCTTATCGTACAAAGAGTAGATTAAACCTTTTGGTTTACATGCAATATCATCAAAATCCAAGGGTAGATTTTTCATGTGTGCATTGATAATTTTTGAAGAGATTGTTGAAGCAGAATTTTGCATATTGGAAACCACTAAATTATAGGTCATGCGGTATTGCATTTGATAAATCAACACTGCAATGACCCCTAAAAGGATAAAAGTAGACAGATGATAAAACGTAACAAATTTGGTCAGTGTTGCTTTCTCTTCAGCTCTCAAATTTATACCCAAACCCTTTTATGGTCACAATCATATCACTGTCTAGAATTTTACGCAGATTCTTTATATACGTTCTAACGGTTGCAATGGATGGTGTGGTTTCATATTCCCATACATTGTTGCACAACTCATCCACCGATATAATTCTATTTTTATTTTTTAAAAAAAATGCTAAGATTTGCCCC
>JAYEFX010000194.1:0-1700 GCA_034658775.1 Campylobacterota bacterium | reverse complement strand
TCTAAAGTTGTGCATAAAATGCACCGTATCATCTACGGCAAGCCCAATAGCAATAGCGCCAATAAGCATCGTAAACATATCCAATGGCATATCAAAAATCACCATCACCGTGCTCATCATTAAAATAGGTGAAATATTAGGGATCATTGAAACCAGTCCAATTTTTATATTTCCAATTAAAATCAACATCATAATAGTAATCAATGTCAATGCCAATACATAACTCACCCCACTACTCGTAATAGCCGCTTCCATAATCCTAGATAATAAGTTTGAGATACCCGTAACGGTTACGTGTGCACTTCCTTTAAAATGTTCATCAACTTTGGTATTCACTTCTGCCAACAGATCCATATAATGGATAGAATCTATGTAGGGCAATTTAACCGTAATTCGCGCTTTTGAAAATTGAGAATCAACAAAATCTTCCAGATCATCACTACCAGAATTTTCAAATAACAGCAACTCTTGAGCAATTAAGTTTTTATCCGTCGGAATAACGTAAAACTCTTTTTTATTTTCATTTAAAGCTTTGTTCGTTTCTTTGATAATATCCACAATACTCAAAGTTTTTCCTACAAAATATTCATCACTTTTAATGGTCATAATATCTTTTGAGAAATCATCAATCTGATTTAACATTGCAGGTTCATACAGTCCGTTTTCTTTTCCCGTATCCACGATAATTTCAAGCGTAACGGAACCTTTTAATTTATCATCAACAATATCCGTAGCCAATCGCACAGGATGTTGTTCATCAAACCAAATAATAGGCTTGTGGGAAAATCTAAGTTGTGATGCAACAGCAAGAGAGATTAAAATAATCACCGTAGTAATAGCAATAATTCGCTTAGGATACGCGACCGATACATCGGAAATTTTAATGAGCAATCGATCCATAAAGGTATGTACCTCTTCATTGTTTTCAATAATGATATCTTTTGGTTTCATGCGAATCAGTGCCAACACAGCTGGAAGAAAGACCAGGGTATATAAAAGTCCTACCACCACTCCTGCGGATGCAAATTTACCCAAATCAGCCACAGGAGCTAACTCTGAAAATGAAAATGACCAAAGACCTGCAGCTGTGGTTAATGAAGTCATTACAATGGCTAAGCCACTATGCCCCATTGCATATCTTAAGGCTGCTTTTTTATCTTTTTTTAAATTAAACTCTTTATAAAAAATTGAAAGCAGATGAATACTTGCCCCCACCGTTACAGCTAATAAAAACGAAGGTAAAATTTGCGTCACTACCGTTATGGGTGCTCCAAACATTGCCATAAGTGAAAGTGCGGTAACAATAGTAAACGCAACCATAATTAGAGGTAAAACAACTCCCGATATGCGTCTAAACATTAATGCGAGAAAAATAGCCATTACCAATAAAACATATTTAATAAACGTTTGCATATCTTTTGTCATGGAGGCTTTTAGTTCCGCATTGATCACGGCTGTTCCTGAAACCAAAGTATCAAAATCTTCGCTTTGATATTTCGCAACAATCTCATTTGCTTTTTGAACAATTTGTGCATTTTCCCAATCGCTTAGATACTCTTTGGGTTCAGTTGAAGTATCGGTTAGATCTTCCTCATCGGCAAATTCATCCTCCTCTTCACTTACAGGTAAAGGCTTGCCATCTTTCCCCAACGAAGTATAGGTTTGCGTATCAATCACAATGGTTGTTATGGTTCCTGCTT
>JAYEFX010000193.1:0-8668 GCA_034658775.1 Campylobacterota bacterium | reverse complement strand
TCATCTCACCCTAGTTCCAAAGTTGTACTCATCTCACCCTAGTTCCCAAGTTGTACTTGGGAATTTTTATCTTATTGTTTGATTAGCTTTTGGTATGCATTCCCAACTGGAAGTTGGGAACGAGAAAACTTTTTTTGTATTGGATTATAACTTAAGCATTATTATTCACATGTAAGTTAAATGTAGTTAAAGCTGTTCCTCCATCTGGATTTACAACTCTATATACAATAGTATAATCACTTCCAGGACCTTCAGTATCTCCAAACCAAGTAGCAATACCAGTATCAGCATTGATGGTTAGCTTTCCAGCTGTTGGATCTGCTACTATACTGTATACAGCACCTACTTTAACACCTGTAATACTAGGAGCTGGTAAGTTTGTAGCTTGTAGTCCACCCCAATCATTAACAGTTTGATCATTCATTGCGATTGTTGGAGTTGAGATAGCATCTGCATCTATTGCTGCTTGAGTTTTTTGAACTCCGGCACTGCTTTTGATGCTGATGTGATTTAGAAGACTGTCTTCAAATCTGTGTAATTCACTAAGCTGTGGTTTGATATTTTTTGCTAATGTGTAAGTAGAAAAATCAAATAAATCAGTGAAATTGAATTGAATCCCAATCATAACATAATCTGTATCCGCTGAAAGATTGTCTGTATAATCTAGAAAAAAACCGTTGTATTGAACTGAATAAGTGCTAACAATATTGTTTTTTTCATGTTGATATCTATAGCCAACTTTTGCATTTGTATCTTTTGGGTAAAAATCAATACTTGCTCCACTTGAAGTCTCATTATCACTTAACTGATGATTTACTCTACCAAGATTTGCAGTTGTGTCTAAAGTTCCATAAGGAAGTTCCCATCTTTTAACAACTTCAATATATAAATCTTTAGTTTTTTCAGCTTTGATTTCATAATCACCAAATACTTCAGCACTTAGTTTTGTATAACTACCACCAAGCTCGATGTATAAATCTTGTTGAATCATGTATCCACCTGCCAAACCAACTGTGTATTGATTTACTCTAGTATTTGTATTATCTGGAGCATATACTTTTTGATTAAGAGCATTTACACCAATTTTGTAATACCAGTTTTGCATAGGACTAAATTTTAATACTGCAGCAGCTTTTGTTGAATCAGAAGTAGATTCCAATTTTACTTTAAGCTCTTCACTATCATACATGATTCCTATACCATTACTCGATGACTGATCTTTATCAGTCTTTTCATTTACACCATAAATATTTATAGTGCTATCATTAGAAGCATAAAGACTTCCACTCAAAACCATGGCAAGTGCCATAAGTAACAATTTTTTCATTAATTTTATTTTCAATACATCACCTTAGATATTATTTTCTAAAGCCATTTTACCCCCCCCTCTATAAAACACTGCTGAAGTGAAGTGCTTGTAATAAAAATCTTTAGTGTATGCGTTCCCAACTGGAAGTTGGGAACGAGAAACAGAACATTCCCAACTGGAAGTTGGGAACGAGAATTAGCGTTTGGTATGCATTTGTATGAGAAACAGTGTATTCTTTATAAAATCTTTCGTGCAGTTAAAAAGATATAATCTTTTCCTGTTAGAGTGACACGGTATCTTTTTTGCTGAAGGTATTTTTTACAAAAGTAGATATCTTTGATGACCAAACTCATCTCAGGAAAATTGTAGTTGGGGGCTTTGGCTCCGTAGATCATCTCACCATCAATCCATCGACAGTTTGGAAAGCCTAAGATGATGGCACCGTCTTTTTCAAGGTGATTTTGATACATGTTCATAAAAACTTCTTTAAAGTTTAGATTGCTGCTTTGCAAGGTTCCAATGGAGATTATAAGATCAAATTTACCTAAGTTAAGTTCAGAAAGTTTGTTGATATCGTGGCAGATAAAATTAAAATTTGCATCGGTGAAATTGTTTTGGGCATAGCTGATGGCAGATTGTGAATAGTCGATACCTACGAACTCTTTTTCTTGAATCTTGTCTTGAGCTAACATATTTTGAATGACGTGAAATTCATCCCCTTTATTGACTCCTAAGTTTAGAACTCTTTTTTTATCAGTTATATTGATAAAATTTAACGCTTTTTCATAATGATAGATGAAAGTAAATTGCATTGTTTTATCAATAGTAAAAAATTCACTATCAATGCCATATTTTTCACTGCTTTTATCACCACTTTGATGAAAAGATTGTTTTGTGTTGAGTTTTTGAAATCTTAAAAGTAGGATGTTGTTATCTTGTGTATGAGGGGTGAGCATTTTTAGATTGTGCAATTGTGCAAAATCGATCCATGCTTTGTAGCCAATGCGTTCAATATCACTTTGTAAAATTTCTATTTCAAGGGTTGTATCATCAGTGTGTTGAATAGGGTTATTTTCAAACCAATGTAAAATCTCTTGTGCATTTTTATCTTTTAGATCAATCCTCATGATAGTAGATCGTTTATAATTGATTCACGTTTCGTAATCTCCAGTTTTTTACACCCACTTATAAATGCATCCTCTTCACCTACAACATAACACATGTTTTTGGCTCGTGTGATGGCGGTGTAGATGAGCTTTGTATTGTGCATGATGTAGTGGGAAAAACTCATGGGGATAAGGGCAGTGTTGTACTCCATCCCTTGCGTTTTGTGGATGGTGAGGCAATATGCCAGTGAGAGTAAAAAGTCCATGTCATCAAATTCATAAAATACCACCATGTCATCATTGGGATACAAAACGATGGTTTTTTTCTCTTCAAAATCTATTTTGATGATCAATCCTAATTGACCATTAAACACACGTTTTTCAATAAATTCAGTACTTCCTTGTTTGTACATGTTCATGGTTTGTGCTTGCATGTTTTCATTTTTGATGTGGATCACTTTATCGCTTATTTTATATTCGTACAGTTTGGTTTGTTTTGCCTCCCCTTTGGAGTGATTAAACAGCTTTTGAAGATGAACATTGAGGTTTTCAACACCCAATACTCCCCCTTTCATAGGGGTGATGACTTGAAATAAGGTGAGTGCTTGAGTGATGTTTTTTTCTTTTATATGTTCATAAAAAGGAGCAATATAGCCACTAGCAATGTTTAAAATAGAGTTCAATATACGCACAGTATTGTCTTGTCTCATGGAGCTGTATTCTTGAGTGCTAGTAGAGTTTTTAAGAGCGTAGTGATTGCTTAAGGATATGTTTTCAAATTTAAAATCGTCATATTGTGCATCGTATTTTGGTACATTTCCTTGACGAATCTCATTGGCAATAGTAGCGATGGCTTGGTGTTCATTTTGTCGATAGATTTTAGTCAGTTTAGAAATAGGGCAAAGCTCATATTTAATAGCATCCGCTAAGATGTTTCCTGCACCAATAGCAGGCAATTGACCATCATCTCCTACAATGATAAACACAGTATCATCATGCAGTTTTGAGATGATTTTATAAAATGTAACACTGTTTACCATGGATGCTTCATCCATCAAAATCACTTTATAGGGAAAATAATCGGATTCTTTTTGTTGTTGTCGCATCAGCATGGATTGTATGGTGATACTGTTGTATCCAGTGGTATCTGAAATACGCTGCGAAGCGATGCCACTTAGTGCTGTACAGATGATATCATCGTAGGAAAACTTCTCTTCAAGCAGTTCTAGTATGGCTCGTGAAGAGGTTGACTTACCAGTTCCGGCATAACCAATAAGCATAAGACAAGAGTGCCCCTTATTGATAATCTGTACTGCTTTTTTTTGTTCAGCACTTAGAATAAAGCCCAAAGTTTTTTCTTTTGTTTCAATATAATCATCAAAGTTTTTTACAATGGGTTTGGCGATGATCTCTTTGGCTCGTTGCTGAAAAAAGTTTAAAATATTTTTTTCAGCAAAATAAAGCATCTGTGGCGCAAAGCGATCTTGGGCGGTTTGATGTATCTCTTCGTTGGCTAAAAGAGTATGAATATTTCTCTCATACAAGGCATGAAGATCATGAAAATGCAAACTTTCATCTAAAAGTTTATATAAAATATCTTTATGAATAGAGCTGTTTCCATTGTTGTCGCAATGCTCTTTAAGGGTATACGAGATGCACGCGAGTATTCGAAAATCACTTTGTTTATCGATGCCTAAAGATAATGCAATCTCATCCGCACGTTTAAATCCAATCCCTTTGATGGAGATTAAGATATAAGGGTTTTCTTGAATTTTTTCAATCAAGTTATCCACTTCACCAAAATGGGAATAGATCTTATTGATCAAATTACTGCTTACCCCAAATTTGGATAAAAAAGAGCCCAATTCTCTTAAGTGCTTAAATTTGTTCCATGAGGTGACAATGGTGGTGAGTTTTTTCTCTTTGATCCCTTTGCACTCAAGCAATCGTGCTGGGGTTTCATTGAGAATTTTGATAAGTTCCTCTTCACTAAATTGCTCCAACAGTTCTTTGGCCGTTTTTTTGCCCACGCCTTTGACTATTTTAGTTAAAAAAAAGAAAAGTTCTGCTTCTTTTATCTCTAAAGTGTTAAACTCAAACTGCACACCATATTTTTTATGCGTGGTCCAGGTTCCTGTAAGAAGGATCTCTTCCCCTTCGAGTTTTTCGAGGTGTGTGTCAAAGTATTGACCGCAAAATTTTTGATTGTTTTGTAATACACCAATGGAATAATTGGTTTCTTCATTGAAATAGAGGACTTTTTTAAGTACACCACTTAATTTAAATGTTTTTTCTTCTTCCATTTAGGTGCTTAAATCAGGCTAGAAAAAGAAACGTTTATGATAACAATCTCACGCTTTGTTCTTGAACGGCATTGGCTTGAGTCGCTACAAGATATCCTACTTGAGACATAATACTACTTCGGCTAAAATCAGATACCTCTGCCCCAAAATCAATATCGGTTAAGCTTGAGTTTGCTCGTGCCATATCAATTTGAGCAGAGATAGTATTTCTTGCTTCACTTTGCATCTGTCCTGCCGTTGATCCAAAGTCACTTCGTATATCTTGAAGTTGGTCCACTGTGGAGTCAATTTTATTTAAAATATTACTCAACCCTTCATTTGAAAAATCATTGAGTAAAGTTTGTAATTCAGCGCCCATAGTATCGGTTGCTGGAAGATCAATAGTTGTTTTGTTATCTGCTGTAGCTACGGTAAATTGATTTTCGCCATCTGGGTTTGTAAGTAGATTTTGTCCAGCAAAAGTTGTAGATCCTGCAATGTTTTGAAAGTTTTCCATCATCTTTTGCAACTCATTTTGAATGGCATCTTTCCCCTCTTGTGAGGTAGTTCCATTCATCGCTTCGAGAACTTGTGTTCGCATATCCGATAAAATATCGATTTGTGATGTTAATGCTCCATCAGCTATGTTACTAACGGCAATTCCAGTGTTTAAGTTTTGCAATGATTGAGACAATTCACTGCGTTGCATTTTTAAAGAATCAGCAATGGATAATGAAGCCGCATTATCTGCTGCATCGTTAATTGATAAACCTGTAGAGATTCTTTCTAGTGATTGTTGTTGCAACCCACCTAAGTTGTTAAGTTGATTTACATTATTGACTTCCATTACATCCTCCTTTAGAGTTATTTAAATTATTATACAAAATGTAGACTAAAAGATAGCTAAAATATTGGGGTTAACTGCAGTTGTGAGGGGCACAATAGCATTATTTTAATTTACCTAAGAAGCTAACTGTCAAACTTTAAAATCTCTAAACTGACTTTAACCTTAGTTTAACTACTTAGGTACATATAATAGGAGATTAATTAATATTTAGCTATTATAATTCCTTTAAAAAATACATAGGAGAATTATTCATGGAAATGACCGGATCAAAAATGGTTATCGAAGCACTAAACCAGGAGAACGTTGACGTTGTCTTTGGATACCCAGGTGGTGCCATAATGAATGTCTATGATGAAATTTATAAACAAGATTATTTTCAACATATTTTAACAAAGCATGAACAAGCCGCTGTTCATGCTGCAGACGCGTACGCGCGAAGCAGTGGAAAAGTAGGGGTCGCTATAGTTACGAGTGGACCAGGATTTACCAATGCCGTGACGGGTCTTGCAACAGCGTATACGGATTCTATTCCAATGGTTGTAATCAGCGGACAGGTTCCAACAGTAGTGATTGGTACGGATGCATTTCAAGAGATCGATGCGGTGGGAATTTCACGTAGTTGTACAAAACACAACTTTTTGGTAAACGATATTAAAGATTTAAACCGAGTTTTAAAGATCGCTTTTCATATTGCACGGACGGGTCGACCAGGACCTGTGCATATTGATTTACCAAAAGATGTTTCGGCACAATTAGGGGAATTTGATTATTCAAAAGAGTGGAGTTTGCCAACGTATAAACCTACAACAAAAGGAAACGTACGTCAAATAAAAAATGCACTTAAAGCAATTAGCAAAGCTAAACGTCCACTATTTTATGTTGGTGGTGGAGCTGTATTGTCAAATTGTCATGAAGAGATTCGAGAATTGGTTCATCAAACAAAGATACCCGTTGTTGAAACATTGATGGCACGTGGTGTGATGCATTCCCAAGATGAATATCTGTTTGGTATGTTGGGTATGCACGGTGAATACGCCGCTAATAAGGCGATGCACGATACGGATATGATTATTTGTTTAGGAGCTCGATTTGATGATAGGGTAACGGGGCGATTGGATGTGTTTGCTAAAGATGCACAAATTGTTCATATCGATATTGACCCTGCTTCAATTGCAAAAATTGTAAAACCGCATTTCCCAATTGTTGGAGATCTAGCAATTGTTATGAAGCAAATTTTAGAGCATACGGCAGATTTTAAATTTGGTGATTATACGCAATGGCACAATACGCTTTTAGCACATCGTAAAAAAGAGCCATTACGATATATTGAAGATTCAGATCAATTAAAACCACAGTGGGTTATTGAGCGAACAGGAGAATTGCTGGGTGATGATGCTTTAATCTCTACGGATGTTGGACAGCATCAAATGTGGGCAGCACAATTTTATCCGTTTAACTATCCACGTCAATTTATGACCAGTGGTGGATTAGGAACGATGGGTGTTGGACTTCCTTATGCCATGGGTGTAAAACGGGCCAATCCAGATAAAATATCGGTAAACTTTACAGGTGATGGTTCTATTATGATGAACATACAAGAGATTATTACATGTACGCAATACAATTTACCGCATATCAATATTGTTTTAAACAACAATTATCTAGGGATGGTACGACAATGGCAAACACGATTTTATGAAGATCGATTGGCAGAAACCATTTTAGATACACAAGCGGATTTTAAAATGTTATCAGAATCGATGGGTGGAGTTGGTTATAAAGTTCATACTAAAGAGGAATTTGATGCTGCATTGGATGCTGCAGTAAAATCAAACAAAGTTGCTTTTATTGAAGTAATTATTGATAGAGATGAAGAGGTACTTCCAATGGTTCCAAATGGTCATTCATTGGATGAGATGCTTTTAGTAGGAGATAAATAATGCATGATTTTCACAAATACTACCACAGTGTAGAAAAAAGAGAAGTTCTATCGGTTATTGTAATCAATAAAGAATCAGTGCTAAGTCGAATTATTGATCTGTTTTCAGCTCGAGGATACAACATAGACAGTTTGACGGTTGCTCCTATTCCAAATAGTGAGTATTCACGTATTACTGTTATCACCGTAGGAAACAGCAGAACCATTGATCAAATTGTAAAACAATTAAATAAATTGGTGCCTGTTTTAAAAGTAATTGAACATGTAGATGTGATTGAAAAAGATACGGTATTGATTAAGATACCTATAGATCAGCATTTAAGTGATATTGATGTAATTGCACGCGCATATAATGGAGCTATTCAAAATGTTACTGCAAATGCAATTGTGATCTCAGCTACAGATTCTCCTGAGCGAATTGCTAATTTTATCAAAGTTATTGAAAAATATAAACCACTTGAAATTGTTCGAAGTGGTGTTGTGGCGATGGAACGATAAACGTGAAGCTCAATGATCTGGTCAACCCTTTAGGAATTCAATGCGACAGTGATATTGAGATCACGGCATTGAACTCTATTCAAGATGCCAGTTCTAGTGAAATCACTTTTTTAGAAAATAAAAAATACGTTAACTTACTTCAAGAAACTAAAGCAGCAGCTGTTTTAGTGCAAGAACAATTTAAAAGCGATGTTCCAAATGGAACCATCGCGCTAGTGTGCGATATGCCCTATGTAAATCTAGCAAAACTATCAAAATCATTTGCTCCTAATATTGTAGAGACTTCTGGAACTGAAGCGGTCATTGGTGAAAATTGTACTATTATGCCCAATGTATCTATTGGAAAAAATTCTACCATTGGAAAAAACTGTACCCTTTTAGCAGGAGTGGTTATTGGTGATAATGTAAGTATTGGAGACAATACGGTATTGTATGCTAATGTGACCATTTATCGAGATTGTGTTGTGGGATCTGATTGCATGATCCATTCTGGTACAGTTATTGGGTCTGATGGTTTTGGTTTTGCGCCAACTCCTGATGGAAAATACGTAAA
This sequence comes from Campylobacterota bacterium, assembly GCA_034658775.1. Lineage (GTDB taxonomy): Bacteria > Campylobacterota > Campylobacteria > Campylobacterales > Arcobacteraceae > JAYEFX01. Next base: position 134 of record JAYEFX010000193.1, on the reverse strand, counting down.
AATTTATCAAAATGGAAATGTTGTCATAGGCAATGATGTTGAGATTGGTTCAAATACGAGCATCGATCGTGCGGCATTTTCTTCAACAATTATAGAAGATGGAGTACGTCTTGATAATCTTGTGCACATAGCGC
>JAYEFX010000192.1:0-8741 GCA_034658775.1 Campylobacterota bacterium | reverse complement strand
GGAACAAAAGCTTATTTTACGATTGGCTAAACCTAAATTCTTTATGCCTGTTCATGGTGAATACAACCATGTTGTAAAACATTCACAAACAGGTGTAGACTGTGGTGTCTTAGAGCGAAATATACATATATTAAGTGATGGTGAACAAGTAGAAATCACTCCAAAATATCTTAAAAAAGTAAAAACAGTTAAAACAGGTAAAGTGTATATTGATAATATGATGAATCACAAGATTGCAGATGACGTTGTAATTGATCGTCAAACAATGGCAACAGATGGTATCGTTATGATTGTTGCACAAATCAGTGAAGATGAGCGTAAAGTTGTAGAAAAACCTCGTGTTAGTAGTTTTGGATTGGTTGGGAATAAGAGTGAAAAATATTTTGCAAAAGAGATTGAAGATCTATTGTCAACGTATTTAAATAATATCAAACCTCAATTGCTGTTAAACAATAAGCTCTTAGAAGACGAACTGCGAAAAGTTGTTCGAAAACATTGTGTACGAAAATACAGAAAATACCCAATGATCGTACCAACACTGTTTGTTCAATAGATAATTGCACATCAGTTATTAAGGAGAAAAGATGAATTTTCAACAAATTGCTAAGGATGTATTGCTCTTAGAGGCAGAACAACTGGTTTACGCAGCCAATCAAATTTCTCATGAGATTGAAAAAGCGGTAGAATTGATTGTTCAATGTAAAGGTAAGTTGGTAATTTGTGGGGTAGGAAAGTCTGGTTTGGTTGGAATGAAAATTGCAGCTACGATGGCCAGTACGGGTACAAGTTCTTTTTTTCTGCATCCAACGGAAGCGATGCATGGTGATCTTGGGATGATTGATAAAAATGATATCGTTTTAGCAATTAGCTACAGTGGTGAAAGTGCAGAATTGATTCAGATACTTCCACATTTGAAACGTTTTGATATCCCACTTATCTCCATGGCAAACAATGAAAATTCAACCTTAGCACAATATTCGGATATCTTTTTAAATATTCATGTGCAAAAAGAGGCTTGCCCTTTAGATACAGCACCTACATCTTCCACTACTTTAACAATGGCATTGGGTGATGCACTCGCAGTTTGTTTAATGAAAAAACGAAACTTCCAAAAAGAAGATTTTGCTTCATTTCATCCAGGTGGTAGCTTAGGTAAAAAACTTTTTATCAAAGTAGATGATCTGCTTCGTAAAGAAAATTTACCCATTGTTTCACGTGAAACATTGCTCAAAGATGCAATTGTTATCATGAGTGAAGGACGACTTGGAAATGTTGTGATACTCAATGAAGATCAAACACTTTTTGGACTTTTAAGTGATGGAGATTTACGACGAGCTTTACTAAAATCAGATTTTTCTTTAGACTGTAAAGTAGAAAGCATCGCAACACAAAACCCAAAAACAATTAACAATAAAAATCTTTTAGCCAGTGATGCTCTCAAAATCATTGAAGATTTTAAAATACAACTATTAGCTGTTGTAGATGAAGAAAACCAACTTAATGGATTACTTCATATACATGATCTAATTGAAGCAGGAATCAAATAATGGAATCAACACGACTCAATAAATTTATATCGCACAACTCAATCTATTCACGACGAGAAGCAGATAAACTCATCCAAGAGAAACAAGTAACACTCAATGGTGAGGTTGTAGAAAACATGGCAACACAAGTAAGTGAAGAAGACTTAGTAAAAGTTAAAGGAAAAGTGGTAAAAGACAAATCAGAGGAGATGTACACCGTAATCGTTTACAATAAAGCCAAAGGGGAGCTTGTAACTAAATCTGATCCACGAGGTCGAAAAACTATTTTTGATAACTTAGCGCATAAGTACAAGCACTTTATGCCTGTAGGTCGGCTTGATTATGCGAGTGAGGGAGTTCTCATACTTTCAGACAGTGTTGATGTAGTAAACAGCTTAATGCACTCTTCACTAGAACGGGTGTATAAAATAAAAGTAAACGGCATGATTGGTGATGATGTAATCAACGCAATGCAAACTGGCTTGCAACTTGAAGATGCAAGCAAGGGTGGTCATGAAGCCAGCGATATTCAAGAGATGAATTTCGCTCCATTTATCAGCTATCAAATCATCTCTCAAGGGCATAATTTTTCTAAAATCAAGGTGATAATCACTGAAGGTAAAAATAGAGAATTACGACGATTTTTTGCTAATTTTGATTTGGATGTAGTTGATTTAAAACGTCTTGATTATGGTGGAATTACCTTAAATAATCTGCCAACAGGAAAAAGTCGATACTTAACTCGAGAAGAGTATACAAATCTTCGACGTTATATGAAAGATCTTGAAAAACTTAACGACAACTAAACCATGAATGATCTTGCTAATATCCTACGTCCAAAAACTTTAGAACAGTTTATTGGTCAAGATCATATCTTATGTTCAAATTCAGCACTGTACCAACTCATTGTTAAAAAAGAGATTCCTCATCTGTTTTTTTATGGAGCGCCAGGAACAGGGAAAACTTCTCTGGCAAAAATTATAGCTAATAGTGTGGATTTACACTATTATCAATTTAATGCAACCACACTTAAAATAGAGCAAATTCGAGAGGTAATTAAAAAGCACCAAAATGCACTGATTAAACCTTTAATGTTTATCGATGAAGTGCATCGCTTAAGTAAAAATCAGCAAGAGGTATTGCTCCCTATAATGGAAAATAATCAAGCCGTGGTTATTGGTGCGAGTACAGAAAATCCATTTTATACACTAACCAATGCAATTCGATCACGCTCATTTGTATTTGAATTTAAACCACTGGAAAAAAAAGATTTAGTTGAAATTATTCAAAAAGCATTGGATATTTTAAAGATAGATATTTCAAAAGAGGTTCAAGAATATCTACTGCAAAGTAGTGCAGGGGATGCTCGATCTTTATTAAACTTGATGGAGTTTGCTTTTAAAGTCAATCCAAGTATTAGCCTTGAAACACTTCAACAATTACGTTCACAAAGTCAAACCGATGGGATGAACGCTAAAGACAGTCATTACAATATAGCCAGTGCCATGATCAAGTCTTTACGGGGAAGTGATGTTGATGCAGCCTTGTATTATGTTGCTCGTTTGATTGAGGGTGGAGAGCGTGTAGAGTTTATCACTCGACGCTTAATGATATTTGCTTCTGAAGATATTGGCAATGCTAATCCAAATGCATTAAACTTAAGCGTTAGTACCCATACAGCAGTTAAAGACATAGGTTATCCAGAAGCACGAATTATCTTAGGACAATGTGTAATTTATCTAGCTTCTTCACCTAAATCAAATGCAGGATATTTAGCCATCAATAAAGCATGTGATGACATAAAAAATGGTACAATATTAGCAATACCAAAACATATTGATTCAATCGCTAGTGGATATAAATACCCTCATGATTTTGGGGGATATTGTGAACAAGAATATTTAGATAAAGAGCTAAACCTTTATCAATCAAAATCAATAGGCTTTGAAAAAACGCTTGATGATTGGCTCAAAAAAATTAAGGAACTTTAATGGATATAATGGACTACTACTTATGGATTGTGACGTTTCATATTATGGCGATGATGTCATGGATGGCAATGTTGTTTTATCAGCCACGTTTATATGTGTACCATACCGAACACAAAAATAAGCCAGAGTTTGTAGAAGTTGTTAAAATCCAAGAATATAAAATGTATAAATACATTGGTCTTCCTGCAATGTGGGCCACAATTATCTCTGGCGTATGGATGTTGTATTTACGTCCTGATCTGCTTCTAGGTGATGGTTGGATGGAAGCTAAAATAGTCGTGGTTGTTTTACTAACAGCGTATTCATTTTCAATGGAATACTTTAGAGTTCAATTGGAAAAAGGAAACTACAGTAAATCAGGGAATTTCTTTAGAGCGTACAATGAAGTCCCTACATTATTATCCATCTTAATAGTAGGCTATGTTGTAACCAAAACATTTTCACTTTTATTTACAGCAATTGTGTTTGCACTAGGTGGATTTATTGTGTATAAAGTATTAAAACAAACACCCAAAGATGCTTAATGAGTTTTGAAAAATACTTTGTCATTGATACAAATATCATCCTGGAAGATGCTTCAAACATCTTCAAACTTTCAGCCAATAAAACAAATCTAATCATCCTTCCAGAAGTAGTATTGGATGAGATTGATAGCAAAAAAGGTGGTTTTGAAGAGATCAATTTTCAAGCACGTGAATTTGCTCGACTTCTAGAAAATGCAAACATCGCAGATAAAACAATTATAGAGGATATCAAGATTATCACTCTTTCTATTGAGGGGAGTCAAACTGCTCAAATTGATATTATCTCAAAAGAAAACTATATCATTAAAAATTCTCAACTCGCGTTAAATATTTTAAATGATCGAAAAATACTTGAGATTAGTGATTTTGCAAACAGTTATTATCCTAAAAAAATAGAATTTTTATCGCTTGATATCATGGCGAGACTTCGTGCTACATCCATGGATCTGGATTCTCATTCTCTTAAAGGGGATAATAAAGATGCGTTTGATTTTGAATACATCAAAGACGTAGAAGTCACCTTTGAACAAACAGAGTTTTTAAATAACATGTCCATTTTAGATCTTGATCCCAACTATAAAGAGTACAATTTCTCTTATTGTTTTAAAGTAAAAAGCTCTGATCAAATAATATTGGCAAATATAATCAATGAGCGTGTACAACTTTTAGATGAGAGTGAAGTACGTAACCAAATCATTACCCCTTTAAATAAAGAGCAACTCTTTTTTTCAAATGCCTTATTGATGCATCATTTTAATGTTTTAATCATTGAAGCAAAAGCGGGAAGTGGAAAAACATTGCTAGCCTTAAGTGCAGCAATCAAACTGATACGACTTAAAGAGTATCAAAAAACAATTTACATACGAAACTCAATCGAATCTTTGGATAAAGGGGAAGATGTTGGGTACCTTCCTGGACTTGAAGAGAAGTTTCGTATTTATAACCATCCTTTGATGGACAGTTTGGATTATATGGTACGAACTGAACACAAACGAAAACAAAGCAATAAGCACAAGGCTCCTAGTGAACTTGAAGATACAGAAGTAAATGCACGAGTAGAGCAGGTGATCAAAAACTATGGAATTGAAACCATGTGGGTAGGGGAGATGAGAGGGCGAACTTTATCGAATGCTTTTGTGATTATTGATGAAGCGCAAAACATGAGTAACAAAACCATGCAGATGGTGCTTAGTCGAATTGATAGTTCATGTAAAGTTGTTGTTCTTGGAAGTAACAAACAAATAGATAACTTCTACGTAAATAAACATACCAATGCACTAACAACGTTACTCAAATCAACGCAACAAAAAAGTGAATTGGTCAATATTTTTGCCATAACACTAAAAAAAGTTTTACGTGGTCCAATCACACAATGGGCGGAAGATCTGTTTAGTGGAAGTAAAAATTAGGTAAATTTTGTTACCATACACTAAACTGGACTGAAATACAATTTATTGAATATTGTTCAAACGGCTTCACGATGGGTACCCACCATGAAGCCGTTTGAATACAATTAGATAAATAAATTTTTACACGAGAAAACACGTCAATAAAAATAGGAGAATAGATTATGGGTAGAGCCTTTGAATATCGAAAAGCAGCAAAATTAAAACGATGGGGAAACATGTCAAGAGTGTTCCCAAAATTAGCAAAAGCAATCACTATGGCAGCAAAAGTAGGTTCACCTGATCCTGAAATGAATCCAACTTTACGAACAGCAATTGCCAATGCAAAAGCAGAAAACATGCCTAAAGACAATATCGCGTCAGCTATTAAAAGAGCTACAGCAAAAGATGCAGCAGACCTATCTGAAATAAACTATGAAGGTAAATGGCATCATGGTGTATTGATTTTTATTGAAACTGCCACAGACAATGGTACACGAACTGTTGCTAATATTAAAAATATTTTTACTAAAGCAAACAGTGCACTGGTACCAACGGGATCATTGGAGTTTATGTTTGATCGAAAATCAATTTTTGAGATGAAAACTCCCGATATGGATATTGAAGATCTTGAGATGGAACTGATTGATGCAGGGCTTGAAGAGATTAAAATTGAGGATGATGAGCACATCACTATTGTGGCGGATTATACAGATTTTGGAAACATGTCCAAACAACTTGAAGAGATGGAACTGGTGTGCGATAAAGCATCATTGCAACGCATTCCAAATTCTCCTGTTGAGATTAATGATGAACAGATGGAAGAGTTGGTTGCTTTTTTAGATAAAATTGAAGATGATGAAGACGTGCAAAACGTTTATACCAATCTTGCCTAAGTCTTGCTTCTAGATTATTTAACTTTATGCTTCGTTGCTTTTGTAAGTGCAACAATTTTCCCACTTGGTAGCGAAGCTCTTTTTCTCTTAAATTTAGAGAAACACCTTAACCCTTTTTATCTACTTCTATTTGCTTCTTTTGGAAACATTAGTGGATCCGTAGTCAATTATTGGTTGGGATTTAAAGGAGAGGAATACCTCGAAGAAAAAAAAGTTATCACCAAACAGCAAGTTCAAAAATACAAACCTTATTTTGATCGTTATGGAGGATATTCACTTTTACTTTCATGGGTACCACTTATTGGTGATCCATTAACTTTTATTGCGGGTATATTAAAATACGATACTAAAAAGTTTATCCTAATAGTAAGTATTGCAAAATTTGGACGATACCTATTTATTTATCTGCTATGGCAATACTATTCTTAGAGTAAAAATCATAACGTACACCCTCGTAACAAAATCCTAAATAATTTGCATGCAACATCAAGCGATTGGCTTTGGTGTATCTTAATCTATCCTCTTTGGACAATGTTTTATTTAAATATCCATCAGCCACCTCTTCAGAAACTCCATAAATTGGATCACCAATAATACGATGACCAATTGAATCCAGATGCACACGAATTTGATGCTGTCTTCCTGTCAGAGGAATAGCTTCAACTAAGGTTTGATCTAATTGTTCATTGTATTGCATAGGATGAATTGCCGTATGAGATTCTTTCCCATCAGCAGTGGTTTTCATCTTCACTTTAATAAAACCATCATCTTTGCCTATAGGGGTATCAATTTGAATATCTTTATCAATTTTCCCTTCAACAATAGCTAGATACTGTTTATCATAATGCCGTGATTCAAACAACATCTTCAGATCAATCTCCGCTGCTTTATCTTTAGCAACCAAAACCAAACCACTGGTTTCTTTATCAATTCTATGCACCAAGTTTCCACCATCACCGAAGTGAAATTTAACTTCATCAAGCAAACAATATTTTGTATCACGACTTGTAGGATGAACCATAATCCCACTTGGCTTGTCAAATAAAGCAAACTTTTGCGTGACAATCAAAGGTTGGAGCCCTTGGGTATGCCCCTCAAACATTGCTACGTAAATATGATCGGTATCAATAATGTCATTATTTTTTAATACTTTATTATGCGCATCAAAAACACGACTTCTCGATAAATACTTCTGAGAGTGGGAGATGGAAAAGTTTAATTTTTGGAACATGTAAAGATGTATTTTTTCTCCACGAATGGCATCAAATTTTTTTAAAATAAATGGCACAAAAACCTCCAAAATTTTGTCTAAATTTAATACGTTTCAAATTTAGATTTCTGTATCATATTCTACTAAAAAGAAGTATAAAACTTTATGAAACAAATATAAGGAAAACTTATGATAGAAAGATACGCCAGAGAAGAGATGAGTAGCAAATGGACAATGCAAGCAAAATACCAAGCTTGGCTTGATGTTGAAATTGCAGTTGTAAAAGCATGGGCAAAATTGGGTAAAATTCCAAAAGGTGACGCCAAAAAGATTGCGAAAAATGCTGGATTCTCTGTAGAGCGTATTGATGAGATTGAGGCAATCACACGACATGACTTAATAGCTTTTACAACCAGTGTATCTGAAACACTCGGCGATGAATCACGATGGTTCCACTATGGTATGACCTCTTCAGATACTGTTGATACTGCGGTTGCACTTCAGATGACCGCTTCATTGGACATCATCATCAAAGATGTAAAAATGATGATTAAATCAATCAAAAAAAGAGCCAAAGAGCATAAAATGACACTTATGGTAGGGCGAAGTCATGGTATTCATGGTGAGCCTATAACTTTTGGTTTGGTTTTAGCCGTTTGGTACGATGAGATGAAACGACACCTTGAAAACTTAAAACAAACACGAAAAGTGATCGCAGTGGGTCAAGTATCTGGCGCTATGGGAAATTTTGCTCATGCACCACTTGAACTTGAAGAGATTGCCTGTAAAGAGTTGGGACTTAAACCAGCACCTGCATCAAATCAAGTAATTCAAAGAGATCGTTACGCGCGACTGGCAACAACACTTGCATTGCTATCAAGTACGATTGAAAAATTTGCCGTTCAAGTTCGACACTGGCAACGAACAGAGGTGTACGAATGTGAAGAGTTTTTTGCAAAAGGGCAAAAAGGATCTTCTGCGATGCCGCATAAACGAAATCCAATTTTAACAGAAAACATCACGGGTCTTGCACGAATCATCCGTGCGTATGCAACTCCAGCAATGGAAAACGTGGCCCTATGGCACGAACGTGATATTTCACACTCTTCAACGGAGCGATTTTGGCTTCCTGATTCATTTATTACCTGTGATTTTATGTTGCACCGCATGAACAACGTGATCGCAAACTTAACCGTAATGCCTGAAAAC
>JAYEFX010000191.1:0-1736 GCA_034658775.1 Campylobacterota bacterium | reverse complement strand
CAACATCTTTCCCTTGGTGGGGGACCTTGGGCCTATTGTTAATACTGGTTAGCTGGGTTGTGGCCTGGAATAGATTTTCCCTGTTTCAGATCTTGCAACCCTATACCTTTCTGCCCCTTTGGCTGGGCTGTATTCTGTTTATCAATAGTCTTAGCTATTTTCGCAGCGGTTCGTGTCTTCTGACTGGCCGACCCGTCTATTTTTTTATTCTATTTCCGGTAAGTGGCTGTTTTTGGTGGTTTTTTGAATATCTTAATAGGTTTGTGCAAAATTGGTATTATCTGGGGATCGATGATTTTAGTGCCATTGAATATGTTTTCCATGCCTCCCTCTCTTTTTCGACAGTATTACCGGCGGTGCTCAGCACCGAAGAATTATTAGCTTCATTTTCCAGATTGACTGAGCCTTTAAAAACATCCTTTGTTATATGTTGTTGGAGAAACAGGTTTATCAATATTGGGGTTTTGTCGGCAAGCGCTATAGGGCTAATCGGAATAGGCATCTGGCCTGATTATCTTTTTCCGCTTCTTTGGCTCTCGCCTCTCTTAATCATGATTACCCTGCAAAAAATGATGGGGCGAGCCACAGTTTTTGATAGTTTGGGTCAGGGAGATTGGCGATCTGTCTGGCTGCCGGCCCTGGCGGCACTGTTTTGTGGATTTTTCTGGGAATTATGGAATGTGAAAAGTTATGCGCACTGGGTTTATTCAATTCCTTTCGTCCAGAAGATCCATATATTTGAGATGCCGATTCTCGGGTATCTGGGTTATCTTCCTTTTGGGCTGGAGTGTAAAGCGGTGGCCTTGTTAGTTGAAGAAGTTCCGCAAAAAGAATGCGAATCAAAAAAATTGGGGTCGAGTCATTTAGCGGGGTGTGTTATAGATGCTGTCAGGAACAAATCCCAAAAAAGGACAGTAGCTGATGGTAAAAGATTTTCGTTGTGAACTGATATCGTGGAGGCGAGTTTATCTGTTAGCCCGGAAGCTGGCATATATGATTAATGACGATAACTTTCAGCCGGAGGTTATTGTTGCCATTGCTCGGGGTGGATATGTGCCGGCCCGAATTTTATGTGATTTCCTCGATGTCAATATCCTGACCAGTATCAGAATCGAACATTATCTTCCCGGTGCCAACAAGCAGAGGATAGCCAGACTTACAGATCCACTGGCAATAGATATCAAGGGGAAAAATGTTCTGGTCGTGGATGATGTTAATGACACGGGCGAAACTCTGGAAGTGGCCGTGCACCACCTTAAAGAATTTTCTCCGCAGGATGTTCGAGTGGCTGTTTTAAACCAGAAGACAACCTCCGGTTTTCGTCCTGACTATTTTGCCCACAAAATTATTAAGTGGCGCTGGCTGATTTACCCGTGGGCCGTCATGGAGGATATCAACGGCCTGCTTGCCAAGCTGGATTCACCACCCTCTACAGCGGAAAAAGCAGCCTCGGTTTTCCTGGAAAAATACCGGTGCAAAGTTCCCCGGCAGCTCCTTGAGGATCTCTTTGTGAAGATGAAAAAAGGATGAATTTGTTATCTGAATAATTCCTTGACTCTATAGAAAATATAGCAGCAGTTTTTTTCCGTCCGCCGGTGGGGAGGATATCCAGTATGCCAGCCGTTCCCGGCAGAAAATATAGTGTACCTGTCCCATTCCCAGAAACTTATAGACTTTAATTTTGTTGATGCTCAAGGTTTCCGGGTCATGGAAGGGTGAACGGGGATTGCTCACCA
>JAYEFX010000190.1:0-1744 GCA_034658775.1 Campylobacterota bacterium | reverse complement strand
CTTTAAGTGTTAAAATATAGATAGATGATTTTTAATAAGTAGCGGAGCGATGGATATTATTGAAAAAGAGATGGGCTCACGGGAAGATGTCGGGACAAATAGCGATCTGGTCTCTCTGCAGGCGGCTTTTTGTACTATTTTTTCATCACCTGTGCGCCTGCGAATAATGGAAATGTTGGGGGCTGGAGAACAGTCGGTCGGGGCGTTGGCCGAACAGCTTAAGGTTTCGATGGCTAGTGTTTCACAGCATTTGCGGCTGATGCGTAATCAGGGTGCGGTCGGTTTTCGGCGGGAGGGAAAAACCGTCTACTATCGGGTCGCCAACCCGAAATTTATTGAGGGGATGATGAAGGTGCGTGAAGGTTTATTAGAAGAGTTGCGGAAAAAAGGAGAAATTGTCTGATGCGAAAGAGATATTTTGTTTTCGGTCTGATCTGTATGGCGTTGTTGCTCGGGATTTGGGGCGGCGGGGTCAAACCGGAGTTGGTAAAAGAAGCGTATGGGGGCATGTCGACTGCCGATCACGGGCGTTTTGTTGAACTTGATAAACCTTTTGCTTCAGGGCCCGAGGTTACCAGGGCCTGTTTGAAATGTCACAATCTTGCCGCCTCACAGGTGCATCGCTCGATTCATTGGACCTGGGAGTGTAAGAAGGGTGATAAAAAAGGCCTGGGTAAGGCCCATATCGCTAATAATTTCTGAATATCGCCGCAATCGAACTGGTGCAGGTGCACCAGCTGTCATGCCGGTTATAATTGGAGCGAGAAGAGTTATGATTATACAGTCGAAGAGAATGTTGATTGTTTAGTCTGTCATGATACCACCGGAAACTACCACAAATTTCCGACTGATTGCGGGCATCCGGCGTATGAAGATAAGAAGTTTGGCGGCAAAGAATTTAAAGCGGTTGATCTGCGAAAAGTTGCGCTTAAGGTTGGGGCGACGAGCCGGACGACTTGTGGAAGTTGCCATTTTTACGGCGGCGGCGGCGACGGAGTTAAGCACGGTGATCTCGATTCATCACTGCTAAAGGCCGATAAAACTCTTGACGTACATATGGATGTGAAGGGTTTGAACTACTCCTGTACGGCCTGTCATACGACCAAAGGCCATCAGATTTCCGGGCGCTGTTATGAGAAGGCCGCACCCAATAAACATCAACTGGCTCTGCCGAAAGATGATGGCGAACGTCTCGCTTGTGAATCGTGTCATAGCCGCACGCCGCATAAAAATAGCGATATCTTGAATCATCATGGCGATAAAGTCGCCTGTCAGACCTGCCATATCCCGCAATATGCGCGGGGCGGGATATTCACCAAGGTGTGGTGGGACTGGAGTACGGCGGGGACAATGGACGAAAACGGTAAGCCTATTGTTAAAAAAGATGAGCACGGCAATCTCATATTTCACAGTAAGAAAGGGGGTATGGGCTGGGCGCAAAATGTGAATCCTGAATATGGCTGGTACAATGGTTCAATGAGCTATTTCCGGTCGAGTGACAAGATTCCGCCGGGTGCCGAGAAAATCGAAATTAACTCTCTGAACGGTGATTACGAAGATCCCGCGGCGCGGATTTTTCCCTTTAAAATCATGCGCGCAAAACAGCCATATGATCCCGAAAACCGAACCTTGCTCATTCCTTATCTTGCCGGAAAAGAGGGCAGCGGGGCTTATTGGGGGGATTATGATTGGCGGAAAGCGGGTGAAATCGGCATGCGGGAAGTCGGTCTGCCGTGTAGTGGAA
>JAYEFX010000189.1:0-1753 GCA_034658775.1 Campylobacterota bacterium | reverse complement strand
ATTTGAAACAACTACTAATCTTAGTGATGCTGATCTTATTTTGATAAACACTTGCTCAGTTAGAGAAAAGCCTGTTTCAAAACTTTTTTCAGAACTTGGTATTTTTAACAAAAAGGCCCGTCCAACCTATTGTAGATAGTTTGCCTGTCATCTCTTTAGATGTCATATGAACAGCAAATTCAAAGGCCAATTTTTTATTTTTAGAATGTTTATTAACTAATATAGTCCAGTTACCACTTATTGATGATGGATTATTGTATTGCTCATCCCATTTCCCTTTTAGACTATTGTAGACTTTATTATATCCTGGTAATAAAGCATAACCAATATTCTCTTTTACTCCCGACATATCAGAGTTCGCAGCCATCGTCGCTGTATCACCCCAATCTATCGCCATTGCGACTTCACCAGTAATGAAACTTTTTCTGATATCAATTACTTGAAAATTAACCATACCTGATGGGCCATATTTTATAACCTCTATATAATCTTCTAATGCTTTTACAAACCCTGGATTATTTATACGAGGTTTCATACTGTTTGTGTCAAAGTAAAATGAAGGATCATCAGGATGTTTGGCATACGCAGCAGCTCGTGAAAAAAACTGTAGTGTTGAGCTATAGCCTTTTAAACGATGTTCAACTGCTCCATGCTCTGTTTTTCCATCATTATCCCAGTCCCAGTCATTGAAAAATTTTGCGACATCTTCATACATATTCCATGTTGTGGGCACTTTTAATTCATATCCAAATTCTTTTAAGAAGCGTGCTTTATTTTTCTCATCTTGAAAAATATCTTTTCTATAATACAGATTTACGCAATCTCCATCATAAGGAAAACCGTAAGTCTTATTGTCCCAAGATAAAATACTGTTTTTATATATAGGTAGTACATCGTTCCACTCTATTTTATCTTTTACCCAGTCAGGTATTTGGGCAATATGCTCATCTCCCAATAAAAAACCACCCCAGTTCGTGATAATAACAAATATGTCATAGTTTATTTTAGGATCAATCAAAGATTCTTTTGCTTTTTTGATAGCATCTGTCCATCCAGGCGTTACAACTCGTATGTCTGCACCTGTCATCTTCCCAAATACTTTAGCCTCTTCCATAATAGGTCCTCTGATAACTCTATCCCCTATATTTGGAACAATTACAGTAATAGTTTGGTTCTTATAAGGCTTGGTAGTAGCCTTTTCTTCTAAACTCTTATCTTCACAACCAGTAAACATAGTGAATACAAAGCTTGCAAGTAAAATAATTCTCATATAATTATTCATAATGTCTCCAATTTATTCTATTTTATATTTTATCTTATATAATCTTAAAGACACTAAATTAATAGCAGAGCAAGTACGAAAAAATATAGAGTCATTAGCTATTGAACATAATGGAAATAGTGCTTCTAAGTACCTTACAGTGTCATGTGGATTATATATTATTAATGGTGAGACTAATATAAATAAAGATAATATATACAAAAAAACAGATGATGCTTTATATGTTTCTAAACAAAATGGTAGAAATCAGGTTAGTATTGCAAGATAGATTTTAAAACTTGAAAAAAAATATAAAGACCACCAATTAATTGCTAAAATAAAAGATTTTAGAAAGTTCAACAACTTGTAGATTTTGGAGTAAATCAGGTTAAGCATGAACTATGATATAGTTTTAGTATCTTTAATCTGCTTGGCTATTCTGACCATTATTGTTTTAACATTAGTTTATTTAGTACATTAAATGAAAAGCCA
>JAYEFX010000188.1:0-8953 GCA_034658775.1 Campylobacterota bacterium | reverse complement strand
ATGTTGCTTTAGTGATGTAATATCGAGGCTTAGGATTTTTTGATTGAATGATTTTTTCCACAACATAAGCCACATCAATGGATTCAAGAGTAAAAGGAACATCGGATTTTGCACTTTGCAAACTTTTTTCATACTGTTCTTTATGGATACTGTTTTGAATATCTATATTCTTTTGGGTCATCTTCTTAGCATTATGTCTAAAATTACTAATTACCGGGCCTGTATTGAGTAAACTTACACTAATATTGCTACCTTGAAGTTCCAGACGAAGAGTATCACTAAGTCCCTCTATTGCATATTTACTTGCATTGTAGGCGCCTCTAAATTTTAAACTAATAAGTCCTAAAACGGAACTGTGCTGTATTATTTTTCCATGCCCTTGTTTGCGCATGATAGGGATCACTTGACGTGTCACTTCATGCAAACCAAATACATTGGTTTCAAATTGTTCTTTTAGTGCATCATAGCTAACATCTTCAACAGCACCAGGTTGTCCATAACCAGCATTGTTAAACAATACATCAATTTTATCCATTTTTTGCACAACATCTTTAATGCTTTGATGATTGGTCACATCTAAATAATAAGCTTCAAATCCCATATCGTGCAGATGTTTAATATCTTTGGTTTGCCGTGCTGTTGCCACCACATGGTAACCAAGTTTTTTTAAATAAACAGCAGTTTCAAAGCCAATACCCGTAGAGCAGCCTGTTATTAAAATTGTGATGGAATTTTTCACTCATAACACCCAAGAATAATCTCATCTATTGATCGTTTTGGCACACAATGCGTATCGTGCTCATCACGATAATAGTTCATGTCACCATTATTTGGCTCAACTATTTTAATATTTTCTTTTGAGCGCCCTAGGGCAATGGCTAAAATAGGCATCAAGTGCAATTCAAGATTGAAAAGTTTTTTATAACCTTCTTTGTCAATTGAAGCTAAATTACAACTGTTAAAACCTTTTGCTTTTGCTCCTAAAGCTATGGTTTGAATACTAATACCCAAATCAATCAATTCAAATCCATCAATATTTTTATCCGATACCACTATAATATACGCACTTGGTTTCTCATCGTAGCTTTGATTCCAATCTTTAAGATGGGCTGCCCACTTTAAAGGCTTTTCAATTTCCGTTTTCATTAATTCATCATTAACAATAATATATTTAAGAGGCTGCATATTTTTAGCGCTGCTACTAATGCGTGCCAAATCAATTAAATCAATAATATCCTGAGTTTTCATTCTAAAATCACTATTATAACGTCTTGTACAGCGAGCATCTTCTACTAAAGTTTTAAAATTATCAAATTCCATTTATTCTAACCTTACATAAATTTATGTTATTATACCCAAATGAACAAGATAATAATTTTAAGCGGAGCAGGATTATCCGCACAAAGTGGAATATCCACCTTTCGAGATGCAGATGGTCTTTGGGAAAATTACGATATTAATCGAATTTGCATGGCAGGGTGCTTGGATTGGAATTATGATGAAACAATTCATTTTTACAACCTAAGACGTACGGATATAAGTGACAAAACCCCAAATCATGCTCATGAAGTTATTGCGCAACTCAAAACACAATACCCCAATCAAATCGAAGTGATCACTCAAAATGTAGATGATTTACTTGAAAAAGCACAATGTCCTGATGTGCTGCATTTGCACGGATTTTTACCTGAACTGCGTTGCATGCAGTGTGATACTATTGTAAACGTAGAATATGATACTCAAGACGATTCACACTATTGTCAAAACTGCGGAGGGAAACTTCGTCCAAATATTGTTTTTTTTGGTGAAGCAGCACCAAAATATCAAGATATGCATAATATTTTAAATCAATGCGGTTTATTTATTACCATAGGTACAAGTGGAAATGTGATTAACGTATCTCAACTTACTCAATATGCAGATTTTAGTATTTTAAACAACCTAGAATCTAGTGAAGCGATCGTTGAAGAGGTATTTGATAAAATCTATTATGAAAATGCTACTACGGCTATTGATAAGATCAAAAAAGACATTGAAAAATACATCGAATCACAAGAGATATGAATATTCAAACACTATTGAATGACGAGTATACTTTCAGAAACCAGCATGATGAGCTAAGTTTTGATAAACCCGATCCATTATTGATAGCCAAAAAGCACAACGATGAATACATTGCACTAATTTGCGCACTTTTTTCCTATGGAAATGCCTCCTTGATCGTTAAATTCATCAACTCTTTAGATTATGATCTCTTAAATTGTGAGGATAAGAGGATTGAGCAGGTACTTCAAGCAAAATATTATCGTTTTCAAAAATCTTCTGATGTGATTGCTTTATTTATTGCTCTTAAACGATTAAAACAAATAGATTCATTGGAAAATATTTTTTACAATGCCTATAAAAAAGAAAACTGTATATTAGAAGGTATGGATAAACTTATTAAAACCATCCATAAAAGTAATCCACATCACTCACAAGGCTATACCTTTCTAGTAGGATCTTCTCTAAAAAGAGACAAGCAGCATAAAATTAAATACATAGGCAATGCCCCTTATAAACGATGGAATATGTATTTAAGGTGGATGGTAAGAAGAGATAACTTGGATATGGGACTTTGGTCAAAAATCGACAAAAGTGACTTGATTTTACCTTTGGATACGCATACCTTTAAGGTCTCACAAAAAATGGGCTTATTAAATCGAAAAATATACGATTTGAAATCTGCGATCTTAATTACTGAAAAATTAAGAGAATATGACCCTTTAGACCCTATTAAATACGACTTTGCCCTATATAGACTAGGACAAGAGAAAATTTTTTAGTAGAGTGTAAAAATAGCTACAACTCAGTCCCATCAGATAAAATAATCTTATCACGCCCTGACTCTTTTGCTTTATACAAGAGCATATCTGCACTTTGTATTGCATCAGCATAATTATTGTGTTGATCTCGAGTTGCAACACCAGCACTGTAGGTCATTTTAATCTTTTGGTTGTTATAAACAAATTTATTTTTTTGCATGATATTTTTGACACGTTTTAGGTATTTTAACAAGTCTCTTTTAAGTGTATAGTGAATTACGGCAACAAACTCTTCACCACCATATCGACAAACAATATCAAGATCACGTGTTTGTTGTTTTAGTATTTTTGCAAACGTAGATAAAATTACATCACCACCATCATGTCCGTAAGTATCATTAATATTTTTAAAATAGTCTAAATCATAAAAAACTACTGCATAATCATGCCCCAAGCGAGTATATTCGGATTCAATTCTATCCATCTCTTTCTCAAATGCACGTCTGGTCAAAAGCCCCGTTAGGTGGTCAAGTTCACTTTCTCTTCGTGCATCCTGTAGATCAGCTTTTAATTGATGAATTTCATCTTGCATAACATCAACTTGCGATTTCCCATCCTGCATTTTTTTACCTACATTTGCCATCTCATTTTCAATGGAGATTGCAGCATTAATCAATTGACTTTGCAGCAATGATAAATCTTCATGGTCCGTAGCAGGATGTATCTCAATGGCTTCGATTTTATCTTTGATATCCGATACATGTGTTTCGCCTCGCCCACTGCTTGTGATTGCATCATTTAAATATTGTCCCATAAGTGTTACAAGCTTTGCTATATCGGATGTTTTTTGTTTCACAATAGTTTTATCGGCTTCAAAACGCTTTGTAATAAAACTTTGAATCTCATTTTGAATATCTTCTTCAAACATCATTGAGGGTGAGTTGCCTATTTTTACTGAAAATTTTGCAAGCTTATCGTCTATTTCTAAACTTATTGATGGTGTCATGGAATCATTAATCAAAGAAGCCAATTTATCTAAATTTTTTGTAGCAATTCGGTTGAGAAGTACAGGTATTAAGTCAGAACTTGTTTCAATATTGTTGTTTTCAATTTCCGTTTGTTCCTCTTTGTTGAGTTTGGACACCAACTCTTTAAATAACGTACAATCACTAAAACTCAAATTCATACTTTGAGAAACATTACAAAACT
Organism: Campylobacterota bacterium; assembly: GCA_034658775.1. Classification (GTDB taxonomy): domain Bacteria; phylum Campylobacterota; class Campylobacteria; order Campylobacterales; family Arcobacteraceae; genus JAYEFX01. The sequence continues at coordinate 4,940 of JAYEFX010000188.1, read as the reverse complement.
CTTTATGGTATTCATTTGGAGTTGCATTTTTTTTCTTTTTTGCTAAGTTTATTAGCGTTGCTTTTACAACATTGTCAATACTGCTCATTTTTTATCCTAGTAATTTTTTAACCATTTCATTGATTCTTTTTCCATCAGCACTGCCACCAAGTGTTGCTTTAGCAGCACCCATGACTTTTCCCATATCTTTCATGCTTTGAGCACCAGTTTGTTCTATAATATTTGCAACAGCAACTTCAAGTTCAGATTCATCTAATTGCTTTGGCATGTAGTGCATAAAGATATCAATTTGCCCTTGTTCAATATTCACCAAGTCATCTCTATTGGCACTTGAATACTGTACAATTGATTCCTCTCGCTGCTTAATACCACGTTGCAGCAATTTGATCACATCATCATCGCTTAAGTCTCTTCGCTCATCAACTTCCACTTGCTTTATCATTGTGTTAATTGATCGAATAGAATCCCTTCTATTGATATCTTTAGCTTTCATCGCTTCTTTTAAATCACTTTTTAGTTGTACTTTTAAACTCATAAATAACCCTTAAATATTTTGTTTTATTTTATCATAAATATCTACAATAAAAACCTTTATTTGCTCAAGAATTAAAATCCTCTATGCACTGTTCTAGCTCTAAAAAACGCTCCACCTTCTCTTCATACTCTTGGTTTGTCTTGTCCAACTCTTCAGAAACACTCAAAAGTCCCTTTTCTTCATAGCATTTAGGATCCATTACACAATCATTGAGCTGTTTAATCTTTTGCTCCAACTCTTCAAGATGTTCAGGTAAAAGATCGTATTCACGCTGATCATTGTAGGATAGTTTTGTGCGCGTTTTTTCCTCATTGGTGCTTCCGGGTCTGGAAACACTACTTGCTGTAACGCTCTTTTCAAATTCTGCTAACTCTTTGAGTTGTTTTTGAATATCAAGATATTCACTGTACGATTGTACTGTTTCTGCAATTGCTCCATCAACGCCTTCTAGGACATAAAGTTTTTTGGCAATCTTATCTACAAAATATCGATCATGACTAACAAATATTAAGGCTCCTGGAAAAGAGTCTAAAAACTCTTCCAAAATATTAATCGTAGGTATATCCAAATCATTTGTTGGTTCATCAAGAATCAAACAATCAACTTTTTGAGTAAAGAGTAGGGCTAGTGCTACTCTATTTTTTTCACCACCACTAAGTGCTCCGATTTTTTTCTCTAAGTATTCTCTGGGGAGTAAAAAACGCTTTAAATAACCGTATACATGCATGTTTTTACCATCACTTAAATCAACTCTATCGCCCCCTAAAGGACAAAAAGTTTCCATAATTGTTTTTGCATCATCCAGCATCTCTCGATGTTGATCAAAATACCCAATTTTAAATTCACCTTTTTTAAACTGACCACTTTGAACCTCTAAACGTTCAAGAAAAACTTTAAGCAATGTTGACTTACCTGCACCATTGGGCCCCACAATAGCAATAGTGTCTTTTTGTAAAATACGCGTAGTAAAATCTTTGATGAGAAGTTTGTCCCCTAATTGAATGGTCACATCATCAAGCTCAAAAAGCATTTTTTTACGATTTTGTATCTCTCCATCATTAAAACTTTTTTGCTCTCTTTGCAATGCCAAGCTCATTTTGCGTATTTGAGCTGGATTTGTTTTGACTTGTTTTTTTAAATCCAAATATTCTGATTTGCGACGTTCATTCCTTTTTCTTCGAGCCGTAACACCTCGTTGCATCCAATGTGCTTCACGTTTAAGAAGACGCAAAAGATTTTCATGATCTTTTTGCATGTTATTCAGTAGCGCCTCTTTTTGTTCCAAATATGAGCTGTATCCACCATGAAACTTACGCAATTTACCTTGATCAATCTCTACCACGCTTGTGGCAATATTATCAATAAAATAACGATCATGGGAAATAAAAAGCAATGTGAAGTTCTCTTTTAACAACAACTGTTCTAAAAACTCTACCATATACACATCAAGGTGGTTTGTAGGCTCATCAAGTAATAATACATCAGGTTTTTTAAGCAATAAACCTGCCAAACTAACTCTTCTTTGCTCACCACCACTTAAAAGATCAATAGGTTTGTGTTCATACGTTTTTAATTTAAACTCTTTAAGAATTCGTTGAATTCGATTATCCAAATCCCAAGCATTATGAAAATCCAAATAAGTACACAATTGAGATTGTCTTAAAAGCAACTCTTCATTTTCATAATCAGTAGCTACTTGCAGAGATACTTTTTCATACTCATCTTTTGCAGTTTTCAATTCACCCAACTGCATCTCAATGGCTTGTTTCACACTAATGCCACTTGGAAATTTTGGTTGCTGCTCCAACATTTGAATATTCAATGATTTATCAATAGCAATTTCACCGCTATCAACTTCAGTCTGCCCTGTTATAACTTTCATCAAGGTTGATTTGCCTTGACCATTTTGTCCAATAACTGCAATTCGCTGTTGCTCTAAGAGGGTAAAATTAACATCTTTTAATATAATTTTAGTATCGTATTGTTTATGTATGTGTTGTAGGTCTATTAATGCCATATAAGCGTGGTTTCCTAAATTAATTTTTTATTTATATTGTAGTTATGCTCTAAATTTTACTTTATTTCTACCATCATTTTTTGCTTGATAAAGTGCTTCGTCAGCATCATGCATCAACGCATCTATGCTGTCATGCGTGTCGTTTCTTGATGCTATTCCCATGCTTGTGGTAAATTGTATCTCTTTATCATTGGAATTAAATCGTAAGTTTTCTATTTTCAAGCGTAACTCCTCAATTTTTTGAAGCAATTCATTTTTATCTTCGTTGCAATACATTAAAATAAACTCTTCTCCGCCTAAGCGTGCAAACAATACATCCCTTGCAATATTTTTGTTTATTGTTTTTGTAAAAAGCTTAAGTACCTCATCACCAGTTTTATGACCATAGGTGTCATTTATTTTTTTAAAACGATCCAGATCCAGCATCACAATAAATATACTATCATTGTTATCGTACAGTTTTTTTGCTTGATCAAAAAAATCTCGTCTATTTGAAATTCCAGTAAGATAATCTTTTTTTGCCATGTAGATCAATTCCTCTTCAAGTTCTTTAGTTTTTGAGATATCTCTCCAGCTAATATGAATAACTTGTTGATCATGAATATAATTTAATTTTGTCATCACCACTTCTACCCAAAATTCTTCACCATTTTGTTTTTGATATACCCATTCAAATCGATTATGACCAGATTGTAAAGTTTTCTCTATCATTTTTTTATGAATTTTCTCTGAAGTGTAACCGTTAGGCTGAATTTGAGCAGAAAGGTCAATTAAACTATTACCAATGAGTTTTGATTTATCTTGATATTGCAGCATGCTTACACTAGCATCATTACAATCTAATATGATATTGTTTTTATACAACAATATCCCATCTGTAGATTTTTGATACAATGTTTCAAAAGCATTTCGCTCACTTTGCAATAATTGATTTTGCTCAAACACCTCATTGATATCTGCATCAGTAAGCAAACTTAAAGCATCAAATTTTTCATTGCATAGTATTAGTTTTTTTTGATTGGAAATTATGTTTGATACTTTTTCAAGTGCATTGCACATCTGTTGTTCGTTGATTGGTTTAATAATAAAACCATTAACACCCATATTTAATAATGAAATAAGTGATTTTGAGTCACTGTGTGCAGAGATTACAATAATTGCCTGAGAAGAATTTAATAGTAATATTTCTTTAATAAGTTCAATACCATCCATTCTTGGCATATGTAAATCTGTAATAACTAAGTCATAATATTTTTCATTTGTTTTAAAATACTCATTATACGACTCAAGACCTGCTTGTCCATCATCGCGTACATCTACTTGATCAAACAATACACCAAAACTTTGCATTATTTGTTCTTGCAAATCCTTATTGTCTTCAACATAAAGAACTTTAAACATTTTTGTATATTGATGAACCTTTATTAAATCACTCATGCTCTTTCCATTTTTATTATCTTAAATGGATGGGTAAAGCTATCGTGAACTTTGCACCATCTTGATGGTTTTTGGCAACAATAGTTCCATTACACTGTTCTTCAACAATTGCTTTGCCCATATACAATCCCAAACCTGTACCATTTTTTTCCTCTTTTGTAGAGAAGTAGGGGTCAAATATTTTACCTATAATTTCATCTGGAATCCCGCCAGCATTATCGATAATCTCTATGTATTCAAAATTGTCTTTACTGTACAGATTAATCCAAATGGTTTTATGGTCTTTTATTTTATCATTATCACCAAAAGCATCTTTTGCATTGGTTAAAATATTTTGGATAACTTGCATTAACTTATTGGATAAGGTTTTTATAGGTCGTGTGCTTTGATTGTCAATTTTAACTTCAATACGAGCATGCTCCATTACTGCACCAATTATGCTCATAATATTTTGAACGATTTTAACTGTGTGGGTCTCCTCTTTGGGTTGAAACTCTTTATAAAAACTTCTAAATTCATCAATGGTACTGGATAGATGATGAACATTGCGAGTAATAACACTCAATTGCTTATCAAGTTGTTCATCACTTAATTTATTGAGTTGTTTTTTTAAATTTAATGCCGTTACTGTTGAAACAATTACTGATAAAGGCTGTCTCCACTGATGAGCAATCATGTTCATCAGTTCACCCATTTGTGCATTACGTGCTTGGTGAAGCATTTTTTCACGTTGCTCTTGATTCTTTTTTACCTCTTCAACAACACGCACTTCCAACTCATAATACATCGCCTCAATCTCTTGAGTTTGAGTGATGACTTTCTTTTTATTGACAATGCTTTGTGCTACCTTGTACAAAGCATTATACATAACATCTGTATCAATTGGTTTAAGCATAAATCCATCAACACCATAATTTAAGAAGTTAATTAGTCTATCACTGTCATCATAAG
>JAYEFX010000187.1:0-8985 GCA_034658775.1 Campylobacterota bacterium | reverse complement strand
TATTGATCTTTATGGCGCTGCTGGAGTGAGTGTGGAGGGTAGAATACCTGTTTATGGATGGTTTGATGTTGCCAGCATTGATGCAGCAATACATTTTAGGACACCTAGCCCTACATTTTTAAGTTTATATGCACGAGGATGTTGTTGTTCAGGATGTGCGAGCCATACATTTTATCTTATTGGAAACAGCAGTGATGCAAACAGCAGCTCTACGGCTTCATTGGATTTGGTAAAAGAGGTTTATCCAATGGAAAGTACAGATGTCTCTTGGATGCCTGAACTAAAAGTGAATACAACATTTAGAAATGATGGAGAGACTTTTGAGATAGGGGATGCAAATTATACCATACAAGTGAACAATGCAAAAATAATGTTGGCAAATGGTGGCTCAAGTGGTGCTTCTCTTGAATCGACACAATTGAGTGCGACAATGAAAGGTTATTTGCCTTCAACCGTATTGCAACCCAATACTCGCTATAAATTTAGTGCAACGGTAAAATTGGTAAAAAATGGAACAATTAAAAAAACACAAGAGGTTGAAAAAGTATTTACCACAACGGCAGATACGTTTATTCAGTGGTCAAAAATGATGAATAAAATAACACCTGAAAAAAATGCACAAAATGTAATGTCCGAAACACGGGTTGATCTTTATTACAGTGCTTTACTAAAAAATTTAGGTGGGATTCATAGTGCGGCTGCTCGAAAATATGCAATTAACGTTTATGATGTAACGAAAGAGGAAGTTACTGGATCTTGGGAAAACTCAATGTATACTCTTAACGGAAAAGAAGCGCATAAAAAAACATTTATTGCAACGAAACCACTTAAAGTATATCACTTCTGTCAAAATCAACAAACAGGAGAGATAAAAGAGACCTATCGACGATCGGATGGTAGATATTATAATCCATTTAAAGGATTTAGTGTTGATGGGGAGATGCCCGATCCTGGATCTTCAGGTTTGGTTAGCTCAAATTCAGCGCAAGGTGCATCGATGCAACGTGCAGGTATCTCTTCCCAAGTATTTACGGGGTTAAATTTAGGTGAGAGTGAAGTGGTCAATGAAGAGTTTTCCTACTATACGGAAGATACCTATACAATTAAGGTAAAAAACATAGAGCTGGATCGTATTGATTATCTATCTTCCTTTACGGTTGCAAGTACAAATGAAGGGGAGCAAAGAGTGAACTTGACTACGAATTTATCCAATATAAATCCAAGTATCACAGTAAAAAGAAATCATGCGTATCGAAGTGGAACCTCTTCTCAACGATCACAGTTGTATGTGCAATATGAAACAAAAGCGCAAAACAATGAATATCCTGTATGTTTTATAGATAGTCCTGCGGGTCGATACAGTAGCGGAGGTCGGACATGTGATACTTGTGGAGATTGTAGTGAAGCATTAAGTGCACGATTGCAAAACTTGATGCAACCCTCCTCTAAGATAGACAGTATTGAAATAGATCCTGGTATAACACGGGATGAGTATTCAAGTATTGTTGCTATTGTAAATATGGAATTTGAAAGCAGAACCAACCCTGAACAAAGTTTTTCTACGCAATATGACTTAAGCATGTTGTACCCTAATTTACAGCATAATCAGTTTATAACGCAAGATCTGCAAGGTGTGGAAGTACTTAAAAGTGCTACCATTAAATATTATGTACGATCACAAAACCATACTATGGAAGATGTCCAGCCTATTGCAACTAAAACAATAATGATTATAGATGAGGGATTAGAAGATATAGAACCAATAGTTGATCAAGGAACCGTCCAAGTTGTCACCACCTCAAGTGGATGGGACAATGCAACAACAGCAACAACTGCAACGACGACACAACATACAGCGCAAGGAGCACCAATATGGTAAGAATATTAAGTACGGTATTGATATTAGGAATATACAGTTTTGCCTCAAGTGCAAACCCTTTAATTTTGCCAATTATTGCAAAATATGATGGGCAAAAGGTGCATTTAAAATGGGTTCCACCCAAGATTAACAATAATTATGAATATCGTATCTATCGCTCGTACGATAAAAATAAGAATAAACTTATACGTAAGCAAACAAAGATAAGCTATGCCCAAGCAAAAATGGAATTGTCTAAGGAGTTGCTTGAAATTGTGCATCCGTATGAAAATACAAAAAACTTTTTTGAACAAAGTGTTGTTGCTTCAAAGGTGCAAGCAGCACAAAAAATGCGTCAAGGGTTAATTTTACGTAAAAATGATTTGGCAAAAGCCTTGGGTGTGTATTTTGTAGATGACAGTGTACGGATGAAAAAAATTTATACCTATACGGTTGAAGTGTATGATAAAGACAGTAAGATAGCTTTTAATACTCTTCGTGTATCTACGCAAAAAGCATCCATACCAAATACGGTAACATCTGTCTGGATGATCAATGATGAACACTCTATGGGATTAAAATGGGTACTAACCTCCCCTTTTGACAGCTATAAAGTGTATAAAAAATCAATAAATGCTGTGCAATATACAAAAGCCCATGAAAATCCATTACGAGTATCAAAAGGAGCTAAGCTTTATTTTAAAGATAAAAGTATCAAACCTAAACAGATGATGCACTATGTTGTTACGGTTGTTGATGGTTTTGGAGAAGAAGGATCATACTCGTTACCTGTTACAGGGTATTTAAAAAGTAAAATAAAAATGCAAAAGATTCTTAATCTGCACTCTTCCGTAAACAACAAACGTGTAAAACTAATGTGGAATAAGATTGAGCAAAAAAACATTCAATACAATATCTATAGAAGTGTAGATCCAACAGCAGGGTTTAAAAAACTCAACCCTAAGCCTCTAACAAAAAATATGTACGTGGATAAAAATTTTAGTCTCAATCGAAACTATTATTATCATGTTACAACAATAAGTTCTGAAGGAGAATCCGAACCCTCAGTGCAAAGAATGGTAACCATAAATGATGCAACGCCACCTAAAACACCAATGAATTTTTCTGCAAAACTTTTGGCTGGAAAAGTTATGATGAGCTGGACTGAAGTGAAAGATAATAGCCTATTGGGATATCGAATATACAGAACCATGGATGAAAATAATGCCCAATGGGAGATGGTAGAGAAAAAACCCATCGCAAAAACAAACTATACTCATGTGCTTCCTAAAACATTGAGTCGGCACTTTTACTACTATAAAGTTACAGCAGTGGATACAAAGTTTAATGAGAGTAAAGCCTCTAAGATATTGAAAATAAAACTGCCTGATGTTACGGCACCCAAACAGCCTGTTATTGGAACTAAAAAAGTTTATAAAGATAAAATATCTTTGCAGTGGAACAATATTATAGTGCATGATTTAAGTCATTACAACGTGTATACTCAAGTTGAGAAAAAGGTAGTACGATTAAATAAAAAACCACTTATCATGACACGTTTTGAGTATGCTGTGCCAAAAGGTTTAATGGGCAAACGGAAATACTTTATAACGGCTGTGGATAAAGATGGCAATGAATCACAAAAAGACAAGCACGTCTTGATCAATCATGTGGATCTGATTGCACCTATGATAGATAATGTAAACTATAAGCGTATTAAAAATAGTTTAGAGATCTCTTTTGATGTGAAAGATAAGGACTACAATGGCTTTGAGATATTTCGAAGTTCTGGAAAAAATCCAAAATATTTTAATATTTCAACGTTTCAGCGAGGAACACAATATACCGATAAAGGTTTAGCAAAAAACAAAAAATACTGGTATCAAATCAGAGTTTACGATAAAGTTGGAAATGTACGAATAAGTGATACAAAGGAGATATTATGGCAAAAATAAATTATACCAATGCATTAAAAAATGAGTATGAAAATCTTTTTAAAAGTTGTGAAATTACAAGCAGTAAATTTTCTGAAGTGGATGCTTTATGTCAATCTTTACTGGCCAATAAAAATAGATATGAGCAAGTGGTTCAAGAGTTAAAAATCCCGTGGTATTTGGTTGCAGTGATTCATAACATGGAGAGTTCCCAAAACTTTACACGACATCTGCACAATGGAGATTCTCTAAATGCACGTACGACTCATGTACCTGCAGGTAGACCCTCAATGGGAACACCACCGTTTACCTGGGAACAAAGTGCAAGCGATGCCTTAAAATACAGAAACCTGCATCGTATTGGTACGTGGGACTTGACTCGGGTATTGTATGAGATAGAGGGGTACAATGGTTGGGGGTATAGGCTTTATCACGCTCACGTACTTAGCCCCTACCTATGGTCCTACAGCAATCATTATGTCAGTGGGAAATACATAGCCGATGGCAGATGGTCGGATACCGCCAAATCAAAGCAGTGTGGGGCAATCGTCTTGCTTCGTCGTCTTGAAGAGATGGGTGCAATTAATTTTGATTCCACAGTTCAAGCAGATAAACCTATTTTTATCTACGCTACAAGTGTTCTTCCTCATGGTGAAGAGATTCAGCGTTTTGTTAATAATTACGATGGAATATCTGTACGCGTAGATGGCTGGCCTGGAGAGAAAACCTCTGATGCAGTTAAAAAACTGTTTGGATTTTATTTAAAAGGAGATCCGCGATCATGAAAAAATACCTTTATGGTTTAATTGGAATTGGTTTATTGTTTTCTGGCTGTACTGAAAATACAGGACAACCCACAACTCCTGCAAGTGTAAAAAAGCAAACATCATCTCAATCTAAAAGTACAACAATCCAAAAAAATACAAGTTTCAAACCACAACAAGTAAAAAGCAAAGATTTTACTATCAGCAATCAAAATGGGATCTTGATGATGAATGAAAAAGGGAGAGAATACATACTCACCTCACGTGGATTGGATTATAATCCTCACCTTTCAAGTGATCAAAACGTATTGGTGGTGGATGTTTTATTGATGTCCAATCTTCAAACAATCAAAATCTTTACAAAAAAAGAGAATCAACGCTTTAGAAAATCTAATCGTATGGTTTCAACAAAACTTTGGGAGAGGCACTTAAAAGATAAAAACTACCTCATTACGGATGTACGATATCCTAAACTGCAATTTAGAGATTGGGTGGATAATGATACGTTTAGTGTAGAGCTATCAGGGGAAGTAAATGATAAGCCCATACAAGAGATTTTGCGATACGATATAAAATTTAAATGATATAAGTAGCTTAAGAAATTCAAGATAAAGTAAACACTTGTGTATTAAGATAAATTTATTAAATAAGTTTTTATAATAATTTTAAAGGAGTTAATAATGAGAACTCTAAGTTTAGTGGATAATGAATCCAATAAAAAAATCGAACTTGATATACATCAATCTGTTTGTGGAAATGATGTAATCGATATATCCTCCATACCTGCTCAGCTGGGTTTGTATACCTACGATAATGGCTTTACTGCAACCGCAGGATGCAGCTCTGAAATCACCTACATTGATGGAGTCAAAGGGGAACTTCTTTATCGTGGTTACCCTATTGAGTATCTGGCAAAGAATCACAACTATTTGGAGGTGTGTCACTTATTATTGTACAAAGAGCTTCCTAATCCCAAGCAGTATAATGCCTTTGAAGATGAGATGCGCATTAAAAGATACCCCAATGAGGGGATAAAAAATATTTTTAATGCCTTTCCTGATAATGCTCACCCTATGGCGGTATTGTCCTCAGCAATATCCGCATTGAGTGCTTTTCATCATCAGCATTTGTACATAAATACACAAGAAGACTACATGGCAATGGCGATGCGTATTATTGCTAAAGTTCCAACATTGACCGCGTATACCTATAGGCATCGACGTGGTTATCCCTTGATGCAACCGGATGCGGATCGTTATTTTACGGAGAATTTTTTGTACATGATGCGTGCTTTTCCTGGAGGAAAAGTAGATATAAAACCTATTGAAGTAGAAGCATTGGATGCTATTTTTACTTTGCATGCCGATCATGAACAAAATGCTTCAACCTCAACCGTACGATTAGTGGCTTCAACAGGAGCACACCCCTATGCTGCAATTACAGCAGGGGTAAATGCGCTTTGGGGAAGAGCGCATGGTGGAGCAAATGAATCGGTTGTCGCACAACTAGAGCTTATTGGGGATGTAGGCAATGTAGATAAATACATCGCCAAAGCAAAAGATCCTAATGATCCTTTTAGGCTTATGGGATTTGGACATCGAGTGTATAAAAACTTTGATCCACGTGCGCGCATTTTAAAAGGTCTTAGAGACGAATTGCAAGAGGAGTTGGGTATCAGTTCAAAATTGATTGAGGTTGCCAATAAAATTGAGCAAATTGCTCTAAATGATGAATACTTTATCAAAAGAGATCTTTATCCCAATATAGACTTTTATTCAGGAACCATACTGTTTGCGTTGCAAATTCCAAATTCGATGTTTACCCCAGTGTTTGTGATTGGTCGAACGGTGGGATGGATTACTCAATGGATTGAACAGGTACAAGACCCCCATGGCAAGATTATTCGACCACGGCAAAGGTATTTAGGACCCAAAAGTAGAATTTAGTAACCACTTTGTATGTTAACTAGATTTTTAAGTGGATACCCTTTTTGAGTGTTGCGGTAGTTGTTTACAATTTGAGGTGCAACACTAATGGGGTTTGTGATACTGGCTACATGAGGAGTGATGGTGATTTTTGGATGTTTCCAAAAGGGGTGACTTGACTCTAGTGGTTCGGTTTTAAATACATCTAAAAATGCACCATTTAATTGTTGGGTATTAAGTGCTTCAATCAAATCCTTCTCAATCACTTGATCTGCACGCCCTGCATTTATAAAATAAGCACCTTTTTTCATTTTTGAGAAAAATGTTTGATTAAAGATCCCTTTTGTTTGAGTGGTCAAAGGTAAAAGTGAGATAACAATATCAACGTTATGTAAAAAATCTTCAATAGAATCTTTTGCACAAAATGTTTCAACTTTTGAAATGTCTTTTGCAGTGTTGCTGTATCCCTTTACTTTAAATCCAAGCTGGGCAAAGTTTTTGGCAATGCTAAGACCAATACTTCCTAATCCCATAATTCCTACAGTGGTAGTGTTAAAGCATGGAGGTTCAAGCTCTTTCCAGATAGATTTTTTTTGTTGATTTTGATAAAGGTTTATCTTCATGGTATAAAAGCTAACGGCGGCTAAGCAGTATTCCCACATGTTTTGAGACAGATTCTTATCAACAAGTTTCACAATATGTATATGTTGATCAATGCTCGAATCGCTTAAGATGTGATTGACCCCTGCTCCAATGGAGCAGATGGTTTGTAGATTGGGAAATTGATTCCAAAATCCAAAAGGAAATGGCCATGTTAGTGCAAAAGTGATATCTTTTTTATTTCCAATGTTAGGATACACTCGTATGTCCAAAGAAGGGTCTTCTTGTAAAAGTGCATCTGTCCAAGATGAAACATCTCTGTTTTGCACATAGATAAGTATTGCCATTAGGCGTATCTTCTTTTGTAAAAAAACAATAGCAATGAGGATAAAATAATGGCTGCAACAGTGCGAATCACAATCACCATCGTAAAGTCTGCTCCAAAGATGACAAACAATAAAGTATCTTCAATAATAGCATGACAAATCATCAAAAATGTACCTATGTAAAACAGATCTGCTTTTGATATGGCACCACTTTTAGCCTCTTCTATAAGTATCCCTGCACCATAGGTGATACCTAGAAAAATCCCCACGGTGATGGAGAAACCTTTGCTAACGTTTTTTGCAGATTCTTGGATAAACTTTCTACTTTTAATAAAATCCATGATAAAAATTAATACGCTGATAAGCAATATGATTTTGAAGCTTAAGCTTATAGCACTGCTTACAGAACCAAGCAATAGATTGCCTAGAGTATCATAAGTTACTTGCGTAAATACATTATCCGATAAGGTTGCTTCAAACCAAGAGCTTGGCATAAGGGTGACTAAGTACGCAACAAATAATCCACCCAAAAAACGTAAAGAGTATGAATAGGTATTTGAAATACCAATCTTTTTCATGATAACACTTTCAACCACCAAAGAGTGACAGATTCCTAGAAATACAGCTAAAATGCTCCATTGGTGAGGGGTGAGATCCAGCGGTGCGGCAAAGGCAACAGCAGCGTAAAGATTGAGAAATATTCCAGAGATAATTGCCAAGGATGCTTCAGCAGGAAGTCCCAAAATAGAGGTAAAAGGTTCCACTAAAAAAGCGACATACGACAAGGTATTGTAAAAATACAAGATATCCGCAAGTATGTAAATAGGAATAACCAATTTTAATATAATCCATGCACTTTTAAGTGAGGTTTGTAGGGTTTGTTTATAATTCATGTGCTATTATACTTAAAAAAGATATGCTTGTCTTGTAAAAAATCAACTTTTTATTCAAAGGATTATTAATAAAACAATTGTTTAATGCACAAGGAAAATTGTTTGCTGAGGTTAAGCACAGTGAAGAGTTTTTCTCTGATTACAATAAACATTCTCATTTTATGTTAAGTCTTTCGTGTATTGAAGAGGGGGAATTAAGCATTGAGCATGTCAAAACACAGACTATTTGTTTGCATCCACAACAAATAGCGGTATTTAATCCTCACCAAATACATCAGACTCGAAATATGGCTGAACATACAAAAGGGTATTGGGTAATCTATTTTGATCAAGATTGGTGCTTACAGATTCACAAAGAACTTTTTAACCGTGTATTTTTTACTCCTATTACTGTACCCATTATAGAATCCAAATACATGAATAAAAGATTTTTAGAATTGTGTCAACAGATGCATGTTTCAAAAGATACGGCATCGTATGAGAAAGTTTTAAAAGAGTTTCTTGTGAATGTTTTTCATGAATATTGTGATGTGAAGATAAATCTTAATGATAATAAAACCTTGGTTGATGAGGTTAAGAAGTTCATACTTGAACATGGTGATGAGACTATTACACTCGAAGATATTGCAAAACATATCAACTACAGTAAAAATCATATAATACGTGTTTTTAAACAAGAATACGG
>JAYEFX010000186.1:0-1778 GCA_034658775.1 Campylobacterota bacterium | reverse complement strand
TAGAAACTGAATATGGAGTTTTAAGAATTATAACACCTACTGATAGTGTTAAGGATAGATTAGCCGCATATTATCATTGGAAAGATGAACGTTCATTGGAACAAGCTATTTTAGTTGCTACTAAACATGAAGTGGATTTTGAATCTATTCGAAAATGGAGTATTTTAGAAGGCTCTGAAGATAAGTATGAAGAATTTATACAACTATTTAACGCAAGATAAAGTTATAGTTGATCCTACTCGAAAGAGGAATCAACTATGAATGCAGATTATGCAAGAGTTTCAACTTCCAGCCAAAGTCTTGAGAATCAAATTGATCAACTACTGCACAAGGTTTATTTTATACTCTGTGTGCAAAAAGCATCAGATAAAATTTAAGGTAAGCACGCATAAAATGAAAAATACACACCTACCAAATACCCTATTTTACAGCATGCTTATAGGTATCTTCAGTGACTTACATGGAGCTAGTTCAAGGAATGAGAAATAAAGATGAATTAAGAGCACTACAAAAAACACTAAAGCAATGGAATGTGAAAACCATATTTATCAATGAAGAGATATCTACACAAGCACTACAAAGTTGTAAAAGGCTTAAAGATAGATACATTTAGGCCGTTAAAAAGAAGTTAGAAAGTAGAAAAACTAGGGGGGGTTGGTGATTGTTCTAGTTGGCATTCTTAAGTTAAACGAGGAAAAATTAATATACTCTTAGATATAATTTTTTAAATTTAAAAGGAGTCAATATGCATACAATAAAATTAAATATTCAAGATAGTGCCTTTGATAAAGTTATTTATTTTTTAAACAACTTACCAAAAAATGATATTGAAATAATTGAAGATAACTCTGTACAAGATAATTGGTCACATTTAAGATAAATTGGATAAAATGAAAAATACACACCTACCAAATACCCTATTTTACAGCATGCTTTTAGGTATCTTCTTGTTTGCATTTTTACCCGGAGATACGTTACCAAAGATGCTGCATGCCATAAATCCAGACCTCAAACACATCGTTGCATTTTTTGTGATCAGTTTGTATGTGTACCATTTTAAACACTGGCAGATTGTGGGTATTGGACTTTTTTGTTTGGGATTTGGGTTGTTTATTGAAATTGGCCAAGGGCTGTTTACTTCACGTGAATTTTCATTGCATGATTTGCTGTATGATGTGGTTGGTTATGGTGTGTTTTTGATCTATGTTTTGATTTATAAACTATTTTACAGAGATTAACTTTTTTTGTACCAAGGCATCCACAAACGCTAAAAGGTCTTCTTCTAATCTCAAGGCAGGTACGTCAAAACTTTCTTTTAAGAGTGTATAGGCATCAGTGAGCTGTGGCGCTTCTTGCAGTACTTGCCAAAAGATTCCCCCAACTTCATTGAGTGAAAAATATTCTTGCGTGAGGGTATCTAGGATGATGGTTTCATCATCAACTTCTTGTAAAAATACAGTATCTATAAATATGATCTTTGTGTCTAGGGTCATGTGTGGTCCTTTAGTGATTTTGTATGGATACAGATCTCGTCGTATACTTCATGAAGACGATTCATATCTTTTGGTACGGTGATGGTGTAGATGGGTATAGTGTTTGCAAATTTTGTAATAAATTTAAATCGTTTTTCTTTGAAAAAAGGCAAACCGATTCAGCTACAGGAGTATCTGTGCAAAAAACTTATGATATTTTAACTGATGATATTTTATTTAAATCAATGGATGATATAAATAATTCAGTACAATATTTATCAAATACTATCGAGGATTTTAGGGATT
>JAYEFX010000185.1:0-1802 GCA_034658775.1 Campylobacterota bacterium | reverse complement strand
GCTAAGGCAACGGATGCCATAAACATATCCACCGCACTGTAATCACGAACCAAGCCAATCATAAACGTAGCTGCAGCTAAGGCTAAGATTACATACAACAGTACTTTTGAAAATTCTGAGATTTTTTGTGTTAATGGAGTTTCAAGAGAAGTTGTATTGTCTAAAAGATGGGCAATTTTACCAATTTCAGTATGCTCACCAGTTGCTACAACAATCGCTTTAGCTCGTCCATACGTAACAAATGTTCCAGAATACACCATGTTTTTTCGATCATTAAGTACCATAGTTGGGTCAATCGTATCTGCATGCTTAAGTACAGGGAGGGATTCTCCTGTAAGCATCGATTCATCCACACGCAGATCATTAAAACTAAGTACCCTTAAATCTGCAGGTATTTTAAATCCAGATTCAAGTAATACAATATCGCCTGGAACCAAATCTTTTGACGATATTTCATGCTTTTGGCCATCACGTATCACCACAGCTTGAGTATCCACCATATTTTTTAAAGATTCTATGGCTTCTTGTGCTTTGACCTCTTGTAAAAATCCAACAATTACATTGATAATGACAACTGCAAAGATGACCCCAGAATCAATCCACTCATGTAAAAAGGCTGTAACAATAGATGCACCCAGTAAGATATAAATAAGTGCATTGTGAAATTGCATAAAAAACTGTTTTAGCTTAGAATCTTTGTTTTTCTCTTTTAAAACATTTAGACCAAAAAATTCTTTTTTATGCTTTATGCTTAAAGGTGCTAATCCTTCATCGCTATTGCTTTCAAACAATTCAATAAGTTTGTCACCACTTAAAGCGTGCCAACTCTCTCCTACTAGATGCTTCATAATTGCCTCCTAATAAAATATTATAATTATAACATAAACTAGCCCATAAGGAAAGTTTGGTATAATATATTCTAATAAAATATAGGAAAATAGTATATGAGAGCATTAGCACTTTTTAGTGGTGGGTTAGATTCAGTTTTGGCCATGAAGGTTATTATAGACCAAGGTATCGATGTAATTGCGGTCAATGTTAATTTTGGTTTTGGTTCTACTAAAGATAGATTATCGCACATGGAAAGTATGTGCAAACAAATTGGAGCCAAACTTGAAATTCTTGATCTTCGAGATGATTATCTCAAAGAGGTTCTATTTTCACCTGTATACGGCTATGGAAAAAACTTCAACCCGTGTATTGATTGTCATGGTTTCATGTTTCGGCACACAGCTAAACTTCTTGAAAAATACGATGCCTCTTTTATGATAAGTGGTGAAGTTGTAGGTCAACGCCCAATGAGTCAACGAAGAGATGCCATGGTTCAAGTGCAAAAATTAAGCGATCACGATGAACTTATCTTAAGACCCTTAAGTGCTAAACTGATGGAGCCCAGTAAACCTGAACTTGAAGGTTGGGTTGATCGTGAAAAGCTATTGGCCTTTGAAGGACGTGGGCGACACAATCAACTTGATCTTGCCAATAAAATAGGACTTGAAGATTTTGAATCACCGGGTGGGGGATGTTTGCTTACTGAAGAAAATACTGCACGACGAATTCGAGACTTTGTAGCGCATGACGATATGGTCAAAGAGGACATTGATACGCTGAAATATGGCCGTCACTTACGACTCCCTAATGGGGCAAAATTAATCATTGGAAGAAATCAAGAAGACAATGAATCTCTTAAAAAAACACAAAGCCCACGATACAATCCGGTTCATCTCATAGGAGCTCCTGGTCCATTTTGTTTATTTAGTAAGAATGCAAGTGATGAAGACAAAGAATTAGCCACAAAATTG
>JAYEFX010000184.1:0-1803 GCA_034658775.1 Campylobacterota bacterium | reverse complement strand
TATATAAGGGGGAGGGGATGATAAAATGAGTGTTCGTTATATTGATCAGGTTCCGGAAGGCTTTTATAACGGAAAAAAAGTTCTTATGCGGGTCGATTTTAACGTCCCTATGGATGATAACGGCAATATCACTGATGACGTGCGTATTCGCCGGGTTCTCAAAAGTATCCATTATCTGCTTGATGAAAATGCAGTTATTGTTATTGCGACTCACATGGGTCGTCCCAAAGGTAAAGTGGTACCCGAGTTCTCTCTTGAACCGGTAGCCAGAAGGTTGAGCCGACTCTTGAAGAAAGAGGTGCTGTTTCTCGATGATTGTATCGGCGAAAAAGTTGAGAAAGTTATTTCGACGGCGTCTCCTCGTCAGGTTATTATGTTGGAGAACCTACGCTATTATGCCGGCGAAACTGAAAATGACCCTGAGTTTGCTAAAGCACTGGTTGCCGGTATTGATGTTTATGTCAATAATGCGTTTGCAACCGCTCACCGGGCTCATGCTTCGGTTGTCGGGGTGTGTGGTAATGTCTCGGTCTGTTTAGGTGGTTTTCTGATGCGCGAAGAGCTCGACTACTTTGCCAGAGCTTTGAAAAACCCGCTGCGGCCTCTGACTGCCATCATTGGTGGATCCAAAGTGTCGAGTAAATTGCACGCCATCAAAAATCTGCTTAATTCGGTAGATCGAATAATCGTGGGCGGGGGGATGGCTTTTACGTTTCTCCGAGCCCAGGGTTTTGGTCTGGGAAAATCGATGATAGAGGTCGATATGGTTGACCAGGCCCGGGAAATTTTTGAGCAGGCGATGGCTCAGGGGGTTCGTTTCTATCTGCCGGTTGACTGTGTCGCCGCTCCCCGTATCGCTCCCGATGTCGAAACCCGGCTGGTGCCGGTTCAGGAAATTCCCAAAGACTGGATGGGGCTCGATATCGGCCCGGCTACGGCAACCCTGTTTAATGAGGTTATTCAGGACTCTAAAACGATTGTCTGGAATGGTCCGATGGGAGTTTTTGAAGTGCCGATTTTCAGTCGGGGGACTTTGGGGATGGTACATAATATCGCCAGCACCTATGCTTTGACGATTGTCGGCGGCGGGGATACCGATGTTGCCGTCCACAAGGCCGGTGAGGTTGATCGGATCTCTTATATCTCGACCGGTGGCGGGGCCTTTCTTGAATTGATGGAGGGTAAAGTCCTGCCCGCAGTCAAGGCGCTTGAAAATTGTAGTAATGGCTCTTTAGGAGAAGATTGATGGCTGTGATCCCGCAAATTATTGCCGGTAACTGGAAGATGAATCTGACTCTGACTCAGGGGCGGAATTTTATTGATACTCTGGCCTCCGGACTGATTGGTAAAAAACTTGTGCGAAAGCTCCTGCTGGCACCGAATTTTACGTTGCTGTCGGGACTTGCCCAAGGTTGTGCCGATTGCGGTATCGGTTTGCTGGCCCAAAACTGTGCCTTTCAGGAGGCTGGAGCTTTTACCGGTGAAACTTCGGTAGCTATGCTCAAGGATGCCGGGGCCGCCTATGTTTTGGTTGGTCATTCTGAACGCCGTCAGATATTTGGCGAGAGTGATGATCTTCTCCGGCAGAAGGCGCGAGCTGTTGTCGGTGGAGATTTGGTGCCGATTTTCTGTGTTGGCGAAACCCTGGAGCAGCGACAAGGCGGGGAGGCCTTCGAAATTGTGACTAAGCAATTGCGTAGGGGTCTTGATGGGTTTCCCGGTGAAAAGTTGATCATCGCTTATGAGCCGGTCTGGGCGATCGGTACCGGCCAGACCGCAACGGCGGAAGATGCCCGTTCCATG
>JAYEFX010000183.1:0-1820 GCA_034658775.1 Campylobacterota bacterium | reverse complement strand
CTTAAACAATCTAGCAATTTCATATAAAAATAACAATCAAATCGATGAAGCTATAGAGCTTGAAGAGAGATCATTAGAGATAAGAGAAAAGCTATATAGTCAGTCCTGAAAAAGCCCATCAAGAATTTCATAATTTCATAGGTTTTTGTTAAAAAGCACTATCTCATATTTTAAAAATAGTTTTAATTCTCAATAATATCTGAAATAATAAAGCATTCTTTTTCAACTGTGTTATAGCTTCCAAGAACAAAGTATAATTTTGTATAAAAATAGCATACAAGTAGAGGTTCATCCACTTTTTAAGATTAAATGCTGAGGCTGCTAATAAAAGATTAATACTATCCCCATCAAACCCTTTAAGATGATTTCTTGCCATGCGATGATCTGATTTAAGATGACCAATAATTGGTTCAATAGATGCTCTTCTTCTAAACTTTTCTCTTTTTACTTCTTTTTGATATTTTGTGTCCCTTTTTAGTACAGTTCCAGGTATTGATATTTTAATATCTAGAACTTCTTTGACTCCACGATAGCCTCTATCACAAATAGCTTCCTTGATGGGCTTATGTGTATTTTTTATGGCTGATGCAAGTGCAGCTTCAAGTGTTTTAGAATCATGTTCATTTTTACTATGTGCAGAAACTCCAATAATAATACCACTCTTCTTAGTTGTTACAATACTGGCTTTAGTTCCATACTCATAACCTTTATGGTCCTTACCTTTATTGATTGCATAAGCATGAGTTTCATGAAGTGAATAGATTTTATTTTTTGTATGTTTTTCTTGCAATAATACACGCATGTACAGATAAAAAGATTGAGCATATTTTTGATGCAATGAATTATTAAAGTTTCTATCTAAATCTCTAATGAGTGTTTTTGCAATAGTTTTTAATCTTTTCATAGCAGCCTTAGCTTTTTTTCTTTTTTTTGGATGTCTAAAAAAGCGTAAGGATATACGATGACCTTTAATCTCTTTCAAATAGGTTCGTCTTAGTTGGATAGATTCTTTTTTTGCTATTTTATGCAAATGATTTATAATCTTTATAGCTAACTTTCCATCCGTTGGATAAGTGATATTATTCTCTTGCACTGTTGTATCAACTATAACTTGTTTTTCATTAGCTTCTTTACCATGTAAAGCAACACTCATACCAAAGATGACCTCCATCCCTTTAGTCCCAATTCTATTTCTAAACTTGACCAATTCAGTAGAGTGACACGGTTCAATTATTTGCAATTCATCCAAGCCACAGAAATATTGATAATATGGATTTCTTTTCCATTGCAAGATTATATTCTCATCACTTAAGTTTTCAAGTTGTTTGAGTAACAACAATCCTACCATTAAGCGTATAGGCTTAGCTGGTCTACCTTCATTAGAATAATATTTTTCAAATTCTTTATCAAAAATATTCCAATTAATAGTATTGGCTAATGCAATTAATGGATCAGTCATATCCAATATTTGTGACAGTGGAGAATGAAAAAGATTGAGTTGATTATTTTTAGATTGGATAGGAAGCAATTATTAGTCCATTTCGACCAAGAACATGATCATAAGTTAAGGTTTCTTGGTTGAAATTATACCTTGAAAGTGCTTTTAAACCCCTTAAAATAGGGATTTGTTTAGTTTTTCAGGAGTGACTAAATAACTTTGTATTGTGATATTCAGCAAAAGCTAAATGATATACATCAAACGAACTAATATATAAATTTGTTTTGTTTAGTATTTTTATCATTCTCTGATTTATACTAAAATTTGATGGTTGTAAAAATGTAGATAGTAATACATTTGTATCAAAATATACCATCGTTTA
>JAYEFX010000182.1:0-9239 GCA_034658775.1 Campylobacterota bacterium | reverse complement strand
TCGCTGATAATACTGCAGGGTCCCCTTGACGGAAACGTAAGTCGCTGCCTACTTTGAGAATTTTTTATTACACCAAGCCTTGAACTAAGTTAACTACCACACAGTTAATTTAGTTTGAGGCTTTTTTATGCACTTTTTTCTAATATTTAGTTCTTATTGTAGTGTACTTGAACTTTTTATACCTAAGCTTCCAAATTCATTAAACTAGATCAGATTCTTTTGTTAAAAAAGAGGATATTTTTGCTATAATCTTCACTAAAAATAGATTATTCTAGATATTGGAAAGATATGATTGATATAAAATTATTACAAAAAGATTTTGATACGGTTTCAACTGCGTTGCAACGAAAAAATGTTGATGCAGAGGTATTAAATGCATTGCAAGAACTCTCTTTAAAAGCTAAAGATAAACGAAAAGAGATGGAGTCTTTGCAAGCTGAGCAAAATAAGCTTTCATCACAATTTGGAATCTACAAAAAAGAGGGTAAAGATATCTCCCCTTTACAAGCTCAAATTGCACAGATTAAAGACAAAAGAACTGCATTTGAAAATCAAGTGCGTGATATGGAAAATGAACTTGAAGCAATCGCTCTTGGTGTTCCTAATCTTCCTGATGATGCAGTACCCAATGGTGCAGATGAAGATGAAAATGTCCTTATGGATACAATTGGTACACCTAAACAATTTTCTTTTACACCTAAAGAACATTGGGATTTAGGGGAGAAAAATGGTTGGTTAGATTTTGCACGTGGCGTAAAAATAGCAAAATCACGATTTTCTGCTTTAAGTGGTGAAGCGGCACGTCTTGAGCGTGCATTGATCAACTACATGCTTGATTTTAATCGTAAGCGTGGTTTTGATGAATGGTATGTTCCATTTATGGCAAACTCTACGGCACTTCAAGGAACAGGACAACTTCCAAAATTTGAAGATGATCTGTTCAAGATGGAAGATGAGGATCTGTATTTGATTCCAACAGCAGAAGTGAGTTTAACCAACCTTTATAGTGATGAGATTATTGATGAAAAAGAGTTACCTTTGTTGTTAACTTCATACACTCCTTGCTTTAGAAAAGAGGCAGGATCTGCAGGACGAGATACACGTGGTCTGATTCGGCAACATCAATTTGACAAAGTTGAGATGGTAGCAATTACCAAACAAGAGCAAAGTGAAGAGGTATTTGAGAAAATGGTTCAATGTGCTAGTGATCTTCTAACCAGCTTAGAATTACCGCATCAAAAAATGATGTTGTGTACGGGGGATTTGGGATTTTCAGCGTCAAAAACGATTGATCTTGAAGTGTGGTTACCGGGGCAAAATACCTATCGTGAGATCTCTTCAATCTCAACAACACGGGAGTTCCAAGCACGACGAGCTAAAATTCGATATAAGCAAGGTAAAAAAAACATACTCGCACATACATTAAATGGTTCATCTTTGGCTGTTGGAAGAACACTTGTAGCGATCATGGAGAATTATCAAAATGAAGATGGAAGTATCAATATTCCAAATGTATTAAAGCCTTATATGGAGTCACGATGTTAATAGATGGACATAATCGAGTTGTAGATTATCTACGCGTATCCGTAACGGAAAGATGTAATTTTCGTTGTCAATATTGCATGCCTGAAAAACCATTTTCTTGGGTACCTCAAGAAAATTTAATGTCCTATGAGGATCTGTTTAAATTTATTAAAGCAGGAATTGATGAAGGGATTCAAAAGGTTCGAATCACCGGTGGTGAACCATTGTTAAGGGCCAATCTTGACGTGCTGATAAAAATGATTCGTGATTATAAAGAGGATATTGATTTGGCATTGACAACGAATGGATTTTTATTAAAACAATCAGCAAAAATCTTAAAAGATGCAGGTTTGGATCGTGTCAATGTGTCAT
Source organism: Campylobacterota bacterium (assembly GCA_034658775.1). Classification (GTDB taxonomy): domain Bacteria; phylum Campylobacterota; class Campylobacteria; order Campylobacterales; family Arcobacteraceae; genus JAYEFX01. Next base: position 7,343 of record JAYEFX010000182.1, on the reverse strand, counting down.
TGGATTCTTTGGATGCAGCAACAGCACAGCATATTGCACAAAAAGATGTATTGGCTGATGTTATTGCAGGATTTGATGCTTGTGATGAAGTGGGATTAAAAGTAAAAATAAATACGGTACCATTGCATAATATTAATGCACATGAGTTGATTGCCTTGCTTGATTATTGTAAAGATAGAGGGTATCAAATTCGATTTATTGAATACATGGAAAATCACCATGCCAATAATATAAAAGGCTTAAATGCTCAAGAGATTAAAGATGTTATTGCTCAAGAATATAACTTTGTAGAAGTACCAAGGATGGATGCTTCTCCAGCACAAAAGTACAGGCTGGATGATGGCTATGAATTTGGTATTATTGAACCGCATAAGATTGACTTTTGCGACAGTTGTAATCGTATTCGATTGACGGCTGAGGGTTATTTGATCCCTTGTTTATATTTCGAAGATGCACTTAGCATCAAAGAAGCAATAGGAAACGATAATGTAGAAGAAGCAGTAGAGATATTGCGAAAAGTATTAAAAAATAAACCGGAAAAAAATAAATGGGGTAGTGAAGAGGGCAATGAGACTTCTACTCGAGCATTTTATGAAACCGGTGGCTGATAAAAAAGCTAAAACAGTGGAGAATAAAATGAATTTAGAACAAATAGATAAACATAATGTATTACACACCTACGCACGAAACTATGTAAATTTTCAAAAAGGGGTAAATTCTGTTTTAACAGATGATACTGGAAAAGATTATATTGATTTCACCAGTGGTATAGGAGTAGTATCAGTTGGTCATGGAAATGAGCGAGTTGCTGATGCGATATACGATCAAGTAAAAAATATTACGCACACCTCAAACTTATATGCAATAGAACCACAAGCATTGCTAGCGCAAAAAATCAATAAACTGTCTGGTTACGATATGGCAATGTTTTTTGCAAACAGTGGAGCAGAAGCCAATGAGGGTGCGATTAAAATTGCACGTAAATATGGGCAAACCAAGTTTAATAATAAACGTTATAAAGTGATCACTCTTGATCACTCTTTTCATGGTAGAACCATCACTACAGTCAAAGCAACGGGTCAAGAAAAAATGCATACGCCAAACTTTTCACCTTATCCTGAAGGGTTTTCTTACAATACTGCACTTGAAGATATTTATACAAGTATTGATAATGAGACGGTTGCAGTGATGATTGAGTTGATTCAAGGTGAAGGTGGTGTTCAGCCATTTGCTAAAGAAGAGATTCAAAAACTGGCCAAGTTTTTAAAGGAAAATGAAATTTTATTGATTGTGGATGAAGTGCAAACTGGTGCGTATCGTACGGGTGAATTTTTAGCTGCAAATCTTTACGATATTGAACCTGATATTATTACTATGGCTAAAGGTGTTGGGGGTGGCGTTCCTATTGGTGTAGTGATGACAACACTTAAAGATATATTTGAACCAGGTGATCATGGATCAACGTTTGGTGGAAATTTTTTGGTTACGCGCGCTGCACTTGAAGTGGTTAGTATTTTAGATGAGCATAAAAATACTGGGGCTTTAGATGAGATAATCATCTATTTTGAAAAGAAATTGCAAGAGTTTTACATGGCACATCAAGATAAATTTACATCTACAGTGGGATTAGGATTGATGCGTGGAGTGCGTGTGATCGATGATACTGTTTTGGGAGATATTGTAAATAAAGCGTTTGATGCAGGTGTTTTAGTACTTAAAGCAGGGAAAACAACACTACGGTTCTTACCACCATTAACCATCACAAAAGATGAGATTGATGAAGGTTTTAAAAGACTTCATGATGCAATTTAAAACACTATTAAAAGCTGCATCTTTTATTGTACTTTGTACAAGTATGCTTAGTGCGAATGAAGAGATTCTTTCAAAACAAAGATTGGATCTGTTGGATTTAAATAAGCAACAAATTGAGCAAAACAGTGAAAAGCTAAGTAAGGATTGGATAAATCCGATCACCTACAAATACATACGCTCTTTTGGTGAACAATACGATACGGCTAAGTCAATGGTAACCATCAATCAGCCTATATTTAGAAGTGGTGGGATATACCAAGCGATTAAATATTCAAGTGCCCTTGAAAAGTATCAATACATCGATCTTGAAACATCAAGAAAAGCTTTAATAAAAGAGGCAACTTCATTTTTATATCAAATCCACAAGATGAACAATACGATTGAGAAACAAGCATTGTTAATTAAAAATTCTCAAATTGATATTGAACGTAAAAAAGAACAAGTTTTTAACGGTTTGATAGATACCTCATTTTTAGATAATGCAATTTTAGATGCGAATATCAAAAAAAATGCTTTGCTTGATTTGCAGTTTCAACAAAAAAGTTTAATTCACAACTTTAACAGTTTGAGTCAGACTCAATACGATAAATTGGAATTACCACGTTTTGATATGTTAAGTAAAGATCAATTTATTCAAAACAATATTTACATACAAAAAACACGTGCCAATATTGAATCAAAAAAATGGCTCAGTTCCATGACTGTTAGCAAGTATTTACCAACCATTAGTTTTACCTATGATTACAGTAAATATCACAATACGGATAATAATCCAGCGCTAATGAATGAACACAATGACACCTATGGGGTGAATCTGACGATCCCTTTTGATGTGCGTACATTTAATGATATTAAAAGCAGTAAAATTGAGAAGCTTAAAGCACAAAAATCACTTGAGATAGAAAAAACTGAGCAAGAAAATTTTATGAAAATAAAATTAGCAAAATTGGATGTATTAAATAAAAAAGTAAAAATTGCTCAAGATGATGTAAAGCTGTATGATTCACTGCTAAAGCAGATGGATGAACTACTAGAAGCGGGTTTAAAAACCCAATCGGATGTTGACACGATGGAAAACTCTTTAAATATTAAATATTTGGATATAAAGATTTTAGATATTGAAGCACAGATGGAACTTCTTGAATTGTATTCACGGTTGAAATAGTGCAGTTTTCTCAATATTTTTATGATTGGCTGTATGCAAAAGAGGGGTATTACTCTCATTATAGCCATATTGGTAAAAGTGGAGATTTTTACACCGCAGTGAGTGTGAGTAAATTTTTTGGTGGCAGTATTGCTAAAAAAATTATTGAAACAATACACGCAGGAGAATTACCCAAAGATACTACAATATTGGAAATAGGTGCACATCATGGGTATTTATTGGCGGATATTATTGAATTTATAAATACTCTTGCCCCTGAACTGTTAGACACTTTAAATTTTGCTATTGTTGAACGCTATGAGCATTTACGTCAAAAGCAAAAAGAATATTTTGAGGAATCTTTTGGGGATGTGATCGATCTAAAGCATTTTAATGATATTAAAGAGGTGCGATTAAACAGTGCGTATGTAGTGGCCAATGAGATTTTTGATGCATTTCCTTGTGAATTGGTGTATGAAAAAGAGGATGAAAAACAATTGGTAGTAGTGAATGATCATCAGTTGGAATTCATTAAAAATGAGCAGAAAGAACTTTTAGAACGTTGTAAAAAGTATGAGATTACTAAAGGTGAACTGGCTATTGGATATGATGAATTTGCACAAACAATGTGCGATAATATTGCCACCTTTCATTTTATGAGTTTTGATTATGGGGATATCTATCCACGTAATGATTTTTCAACGCGTATTTATGCAAAGCATCAGGTCTTTCCTTTATTTGAAGAGGGTTTAAAATTAGAAGATTATTTTGCACAAAGTGATATCACGTATGATGTGCATTTTGGGTATTTAATTGATTGCTTTGAAAAAGCTGGCGCACAAAAATTAAGCTATGAAACACAACTTAAAGCTTTGGTCGAATTTGGTATTATCGATCTTTTGGAAATGGTACAAAAACATGCCAGCGAAAAAGAGTACCTGCATGAGGTGCAAAAAGTTAAAACTCTGCTTGAACCCATTGGCATGGGTGAGCGATTTAAGATGGTTTTATTTAAAAAATAATATGAAGAATGTAATAAAGAGGTTAACGTGAACATTATAGTAAATGGTGAAGAGAAATCATTTGAAGATAATATGAATCTTAGAGCAATTATGCAAAATCTGCAAATTGAAGACAAGGTGATGGCAGCAGCAATTAATATGGATGTTGTTAAAAAAGAAAATTGGGATACATTTGTACCCAATGAAGGCGATAAATTAGAGTTGCTTCAATTCGTTGGTGGAGGTTGATAGATGGTTCATGAAATAGCATCAGTATGCACATACTGTGGAGTTGGGTGTGATATTACTGCCCAAGTAAAAGATAATAAAATACAAAAAATATACGCTCAAAGTGATGGTTATGTGAGCCGTGGAAAACTTTGTATCAAAGGAAAACTAGGCTACGACTTTGTTGATAGTCCAGATAGAGTTAGAGATGTACGAATAAAAAAATCTTTTATCGCAAAAAACTTTGAAGATATGCCTCAAGAGTTAAAGGCACGAAGTCAAACACTCAAAAGCATTGACGATACTTGGTACAGCGCACATTATGAATTTGCAACTTCACTAGGAGCATGGAAATTAAGTCAAAGTTCTAAGCAACATGGTCGTCACTCTTTTCATGCTATGGGAGGTGCACGAACCTCTTGTGAAAGTGCCTATTCACTGCAAAAATTTGCACGTGTTACCATGGATTCTCCAAATATTGATAACTGTGCTAGGGTATGTCACGCTCCATCATTAAGTGGTATGAAACCAACCATTGGTGAAGGTGCAGCGACGAACCCTTTTGATGATATTTTTGAAACAGAATTTATGATTGTGATTGGGTCCAATACCACTGAAGCACATCCTATTGTTGCAAATAGAATGATTGAAGCAGTGCGGGCAAAAACGGCTGAACTTGCAGTATTTGATGTGCGAAAAATACAATTAAATAAATATGCAGCGTATGAAGCGATAATCCCTTACGAAGCAAACCTTTTAGTTTTGAATATGATGGCGTATGTAATTTTAAGTGAAGGGCTTGAAGATAAAGAGTTCATAAAAAATAGAACCAATGATTTTGAGCAATACAAACAAAAGATTTTAAATGATAAATATGCAAATCCAGAATATTTTAGAACACTCAAAGGGTATGAAGATTTAGCCCATATGATTCCTCAAATTGCACGAAAATATGCAACATCAAAATCGATGCTGTTTTGGGGGCTTGGAATCTCTGAACACATCGATGGAAGCAGTGCAGTTATGGCACTGGTACATCTATCACTAATGACCGGAAACATTGGAAAAACGGGTGCAGGACTTATGCCACTTCGTGGACAGAACAATGTTCAAGGGGCATGTGATGTGGGATGTTTACCGTACTATAATCCAGATTATCAAACTCCTAAAGAGGTAGGGCTGATGACACCACAAGCTATTGATGCGATGCTTGATGGAAAGATAAAATCTTTATACGTAATGGGGGAAGACTTTACCCATATCCATACCAATCAAAATAAAGTGCATAAAGCTATCGCTAATCTTGATGTAATTATTGTGCAAGATCTGTTTATGAGCGACATTGCACAAAAAGCAGATATTGTTTTTGGTGTAAAATCAGCGTATGAAAAAACAGGTGTATACATCAATGCCATGAGAAGATTGCACCTTTCTCAGCCTTTGGTTGAAAATGATTTACCCGATGATTGGCAAGTATTAACCGCCATTGAAAATAAGATCAAGGGTGAATTTTTGTATGAAACAAGTGAAGATGTATGGAATGATATTCGAGTAGATGCACCCAATAGATTTTCAGGAGCTTCGTATCAAAAGCTGATCAAAAACAGAAGCAGAGGATTGCAGTGGCCAGTTGGAAGAACCGATACGCCAACACTTCATTTAGAAGATTTTAGAACACCGGATGGAAGAGGAAACTTTATCTATAATGGGTATAAGCTACGAGGTCAAATTGAACAAGTGGTAAATGAAGAAAGAAAAAATACGTATTATCTAACTACTGGACGAGGTATCGTGCACTATAATAATGCCGCTCAAACAAATAAGACAGAAGGTCTATTTTCCAGGCATAGTGAAGATATTTTACAAGTGTCCATTGAAGATAAAGATAAATTTACAACATCAAAAGTTGTTTTAAAATCACCGTACGGTCAAACGGCACCTTTAAATATAAAATTTGTAAAAACATTAAAAACTGGAACATTGTACACTACGTTTCATCATGAAAAATCTAAAATCAATTATGTTTTTGGAGATGAAGCAGATGAGCGAGTACTCACTGCTCGATTTAAGTCGGTTGAAGTAGAAGTTGAGCCGGCATAAAGGTCAACAAGCTGAAAAAAAAGCCAGTGATTATCTTCAATCACTTGGCTTTAAAATTATTCAAACCAATTATTACGCACGCAAAATGGGTGAAATAGATATCATCGCGAGTAAAGATGAGGTGGTGCATTTTATTGAAGTGAAAAGTGGCAGTGGTTTTGAAGCCGTTTACAATATCACCCCATCAAAAATAAACAAAATTCTAAAAAGTGCTTACTACTATCTAAAAGTAAACACTCTTGATTGTGCTTTTAGTATTGATGCGGTGATTGTTCAAGATGAAGATATTGAACTTATTGAAAATATTACAATGTAATGTTTGAACTGTTTTTAGAAAAACTGCATAAAAGGGCGCATAAAAACTCTGCGTTTAATCCTTATAAAGATATACGTGTTTTAAGCAATCTTGAGCACTATTTAACGCAACTTTATCAACACTATTTTGATGGGGTGATGTTGGTATCTGAAGCTCCAGGGTACAGTGGTTGTGCAATTACAGGTATACCTTTTACCACCGTAGGCATAATGAAACAAGAACCGCATGAAATATTTAAGTATGATTATTATCTAGCTCAGGAGTATAGAGATGTTAGTGGGCAAGTGATTTGGGAGTATCTCAAACACAAAGATAAGCTTCCTTTATTGTGGAATGCTTTCCCTTTTCATCCTTATAATAAATACAAAAAACTCAGCAATCGCAAACCAAATGCAGCAGAAATAAAGCAGGGGCAATGGTACACGCAACAGCTAATAGAGATCTTTAAACCAAAAGTTATTGCTTCTATTGGGCGTGTAGGGCAACAAGCGTTAATGCAGAGTCTAGAAAATGAGTCCATACAATACATACGGCATCCATCTTATGGAGGTAAAGCAGATTTTATACAAGGGATGGATAAAATATATTTATGTACACAAAAGAATTAAATGCACTTAAAAAATCAGGTCGATATCGAGAACGAAAAATTTTTGATGAAAACTTGATCGATTTAGCCAGCAATGATTATCTTGGACTCTCTAGCAATGAATCTGTCTTTGATGCTGCGTATCAAGCTGTCAAA
>JAYEFX010000181.1:0-1823 GCA_034658775.1 Campylobacterota bacterium | reverse complement strand
AGCAATTTAAAAGAAGAGATTCTACAAATTTTATAGGATCGTATACGCAGCAAAGAGAAGAGATACTTATCAAACTTGAGAGTGCTGATTTGGAACTTTATGGTTTAAAATGGAACAAACTTCATAGACGACCTCAAAATTGGAGAATTTCAACAAATATGGTGGATTATAAAAAGCTAATTGATATCTATAATTCAACCGTATCGTCTATAAATATTTCACAAATTCAAAATGTGAGCAATGGTGTCAATATGAGAATATTTGAAACAGTAGCGTGTGGTAGCTGCTTAATAACGGATAATTTAAAAGATCTTGAGTTGTGTTTTGAGCCTAATAAAGAAGTTTTAGTTTATAATGATACGGATGAATTGCTGGAATTGATTCAAAAAGTCAATAATGATAAGAAATTTGCTTCTTCTATTGTACATAATGCGCAACAAAGAATTCAAAACAGTAAATACACCTATAAAGATCGAACACAATACATGATAGAAAATACCCAGAGGTAATATGATGAACAGTTTTTTAAAAAAAATAAAAAGTATAATTAAACCAAAACCTTTTTACATGAAAGATAATAAAAAATATAAAATATTTGAAATAGGTGATTATACTTATGGTCGCCCAAAAGTAATAGGTTATGATGGGCGATATACCATAAAAGTAGGACGTTTTTCGTCTTTGGCTACAAATATTACAATATTTTTAGGAGTAGAACACCAAACACGATGGGTGACTACGTATCCCTTTTTGGAATTTCCAGATCTTATTAAAGGTAAAGAGGTAAATAAATCAAAAGGTAATGTAATCATTGGAAATGATGTTTGGATTGCTGATAGTGCGATGATATTATCAGGTGTTACCATTGGAGATGGTGCAGTTGTTGGTGCACGAGCTGTTGTGGCCAAAGATGTGCAACCTTATGAAATTGTAGGGGGAAATCCTGCCCAGCATATTCGATATCGCTTTGATGAAGAAACTCGAGAAAAACTTTTAGAGATTAAATGGTGGGACTGGAACATTGAAAAAGTTAAATCAGAAATAGATTTAATTTTATGCGATGATATTAGCACATTTGTCAATAAACATCACAAAAAGGAAGAAAAATGAAAGGTATAATTTTAGCAGGAGGATCAGGAACACGTCTGTACCCAATCACCAAAGGGGTAAGCAAGCAACTTGTACCCATTTATGATAAGCCCATGATCTATTACCCACTTTCTGTTTTGATGCTCGCAGGCATCACTGAAGTACTTATCATCTCAACGCCAAAAGATCTTCCAAGATTTGAAGAACTTTTAGGCGATGGGGCTGATATTGGTATGAAATTTTCGTATAAAGTACAACCAAGCCCAGATGGATTAGCACAAGCTTTTATTTTGGGTGAAGAGTTTATCGGTTCTGATGATGTATGTTTAGTTCTTGGTGATAATATCTTTCATGGACAAGGGCTGTCAAAACTTCTATCAACATCTGTTCAAAATACACAAGAAGATAAAGCCACTGTGTTTGGATACTATGTCAAAGACCCAGAACGATACGGAGTAGCTCAGTTTAATGAAAATGGTGATGTAACATCCATCGAAGAGAAACCCGAGACTCCAAAATCAAACTACGCTGTAGTGGGTCTTTATTTTTACCCCAATGATGTAGTGAAAAAAGCAAAATTAGTACAACCATCTCATCGAGGTGAACTTGAAATTACCACTTTAAATCAAGACTATCTAGATGAAAACAGACTCAAAGTGGAACTTATGGGGAGAGGGTATGCTTGGCTAGACACTGGAACTCATGAATCCCTTTTAGAAGCATCACAATTTATT
>JAYEFX010000180.1:0-1823 GCA_034658775.1 Campylobacterota bacterium | reverse complement strand
GCTTCAGAACTTATCACTCCTATTCCATTAATCCCTCAATACCATAAACAAAAAGCACTCTTAGGAAAAAAACTTTTTTTTGATACCCGTCTTAGTGCTGATAATACCATCTCTTGTGCAAATTGCCATTTCTTAGAAGATGGTGGAGATGATAATGTTGCTGTATCTACAGGAATATACGGTCAAAAAGGCACACGCAACTCCCCTACAGTTTTAAATGCACGATACAACAGCGTGCAGTTTTGGGATGGAAGTGCTAAAGATTTACAAGATCAAGTCAATGGACCTGTACACAACCCCGTTGAGATGGCAACCAATTTCCCAAAAACCATAGCAAAATTAAAAAAAGATTCTCAAATGATTAAAGAGTTTAATGCTTTATATGACGAGGGAATTACTCAATACAGTATCACTCATGCCATTGCAGAATTTGAAAAAGCACTTACAACTCCTAATTCAAAGTTTGATCAATTTTTACGCGGAGATAAAGTTGCCTTAACACAAGATGAAAAAAAAGGATACACACTTTTTAAAGAATACGGATGCATCTCTTGCCACAATGGAGTCAATATAGGTGGAAATCTGATGCAAAAAATAGGTGTTGTAGAGGATTATGAAACTCAAGATTTAGGAAAATTTCACATCACCAACAACCCCATGGATAAATACTATTTTAAAGTTCCCTCTTTGCGTAATGTCAGTTTAACCGCACCCTATTTTCATGATGGTCGAATCAAAACACTAAGAGATACCGTTACACGAATGGTTGAACATCAGGTTGGCTATATTATACAGGAACAAGAGATTGATTATATTTTAAAATTTCTACATACGCTCAATGGTGATTTACCTACTATTTTAAAGCATACACCATGAAAAAATCAATATTTTTTGCTTTTTTACTTATGCTCATGATCTCCGTTTTAGGTTATTTGATTTACGATTCAAAAATTCAGCGTGATAATTTTACAATTATAAATAAAAAAGTTAAGAACATCACCTTACTTAATATGGAATTTGATCTGTACATACAGAACCCATTATCCTATGATAATTTTGATATCATACAACGTAAAATCACACAATTTAAAAACGATTTGGATGAGATTCGCAGCAACCATATTTTGCATAAAATTAAAAATCAAGATTTAACACAACGCTTATACATTCTCAAAAAAACAACCCAAGAAAAATTTGAATTGATGGAAAAAGTAAAAGCCCATCGAGCTATCTTAAATAACTCTTTTAGACTTATTCAAAAACTGTATCAGTTTGATTTATCACCCCAATTCAATTCACTGTATTCAACACTTTTAACGACCCAACTGAACCCAGAAATTGATCTAAATCAGACACTTAAAAAAACTTTAGACCTTGTATCATCAAATAAATATGAAAAAAACTTTCTTAAACATGCCAAAATAGTTTTGCAATATCAACTGAAATTTCAGAAGATTACTTTATTATTAGAAAAGTTGCACAGTAAAGAAAAACTTGATCATTTTGTAACAAACTACCAAAAACTAACTCAGGATAAAATACAACGAGCATATCTTTCAACCATTGTTCTATTTGGACTGCTTGTATTGATGATCACTCTTAATTTAGTTTTTGCATACAGGCTCATCCAATCCAATAAAAAATTATCGCGTTTTAGAAAAACAGTAGAAAACAGTGATAATATTGTAGTTATCACCAACAATCATGAAACTATCACCTATGTCAATGATGCATTTACAAGAACAACTGGTTACACTTACGAAGAGGCTATAGGGCAAAAACCAAGTATTTTAAAGTCTGGAAAGCAATCTGATCTATTTTAT
>JAYEFX010000179.1:0-9375 GCA_034658775.1 Campylobacterota bacterium | reverse complement strand
TCGCTATCGATATTTAAATGACTCTACGCCTGAAGAGTTTCACGAGATGCTCAAACGTGGATGGAGACGATTTGGGAAAATGAATTTTGTGCCTGAGTGCAAAGGGTGTGAAAAATGTGTCAGTATAAGAATTGATGTTCCCGCGTATCAATTTTCTAAATCTGAAAAAAGAGTATTAGCAAAAAATAGTGAGATGAAAATTTACATTGCACCACCTTCTATGAGTATTAAGCATCTGGAGTTGTACGATAAATATCATAAACATATGAGTGAAAAAAAACAGTGGAACTATGCAGCTGTTGATGCAAGCGAATATCGACGATCGTATATAGAAGGCGGGGGTATATATGCACGAGAAATACTTTATATGTTGGAGAATAAACTTATAGGTGTTGCTTTGGTGGATGTCTTGCCCGATGCTTTATCTGCGATATATTGTTATTATGATCATGATTATGAAAATTTGTCTTTGGGTAAATTTTCGATTTTAGCGCAAATAAAAATTGCTAAAGAGTTAAATATCAAACATCTGTATTTGGGGTACTGGATTAAAGATCATTACAGTATGGGATACAAAGAAAACTATCAACCTTTTGAAATATTAAAAAATCGTCCTGATTTGGATGAAGAACCTATTTGGAGTAGCTATGGAAAATGAATTGTATGAAAAAGTAGAAGAAGCGTTTGTCGAAGAGTCACGTTTGGTGGAGCGATTAAATACATTTATGCATGAGTATAATGATTTTGAATATGATGAGATGGGCATGAACATGGAAGAAGCCGATGAGGTTAAAGCGCGTTTGAACAAGATTCATGACAAACTTTTAAACAATGTCAATGAACATCTTGATTTTCCATTGGATTCTATGCATATTGATATTGTGTTTCATACAGTAGAGCTTTTAGCACAAACAACCAAAGAGATTGAAAAAGAGGGTGGGGAGATACAAATAGAGCAAATCTCTGTCCCTTTTTCGATGATCATAGACGATGATGGGTTTTCATTGCAGATCAATGAGATACAAGCCAGTGCCAAAGAGGTACAAAATAAAGAGGACAATTACGATGAAGATGAAAAAGATGAATCAATTCCTACTCAAACCACTACTGTTAGTTAGCCTTGTTGTCCCTTCATTGTGGGCACAAGATGAGTATAAAGCAGATTGCTTAATACTTGAAGATGAAAATTCTATTATTTGTAAATACATTGCACCATCTAAAGAACAAGATGTAATTTTGCTTGTTAAATGGATCGATCCTAATAATGAGATATCACGAACTAGAGAGGTGACACTTTTTGAGGGTCACCGTTCAATATATGATTTTCGTTATCTTAAAGGGCGTGGATTGGGAGTATGGACATTTGAAGTGCATGAAGGTGAAACCATCACTCGAACAAATTTTACAATTGAGAAAAAAGACCAATAGTTAATAGTCTTTTTTCTTTCTCATGCGTGCTAACTCTTTTTGCACGGAGATATTTACATTTTCATTGGCGTTGTAATTTAAATCAGAATTTTGTTTATCATAATCCACCGAATTTAAAATAGTTTTGATCGCTTCAAGACGCGCTAAATGTTTATCATCACTTCGAATAATTGTCCAAGGAGCTGAGCGTGAAGAGGTACGTTTGAGCATCTCATATTTTTTTTCAGAAAAATCATCCCATAAATCTTGTGCTTGAAGATCAACTTCTGAGAGTTTCCATTGTCTCAATGGATCGGTCATACGTCGCTTAAATCGTCGCATCTGTTCATCTTTTGAAACGGAAAAGTACAGTTTGATTAGAATAATATTTTGACGTACTAAATCATGTTCAAAATTTACCACATCTTCCATAAAAGTTTCATGCTCCTCTTGAGTACAAAAACCAAAAATAGGTTCAACCATTGCTCGATTGTACCATGACCGATCAAAAAGCAGTACCTCTCCACCGGTTGGAAAGTGTTCAATGTAACGTTGGAAAAACCATTGATTTACTTGTGTTTCGGTGGGTTTCCCAAGTGCAACAATACGGTAATGCCGAGAGTTCATGTATCGAGAGATTCGACGTATGGCTCCCCCTTTACCTGAAGCATCTCGTCCCTCAAAAAGTACAATAATTTTTTTATTGGTTTTTTCAAGATAATTTTGCATTTTGATAAGTTCAACTTGGTACAGTTTGAGTTCTTCAAGATTGTAAATCTTTTGAATACCCTCTTTAAGCACTTGTTCATCAACCTTAGTATAATCCATAAGAAGTGACTTCATGTGTTTATTATCATTGATAATCTTTTCCATGGCTCTTTCATGGCTTTTTTGTTTTTGTGTTGATTCAGTGTTTTGGGGTCTCTGTTTTACTGGTTTTGTTTTTGTATTAAGCTTTGCAATAATAAATTGCTTGTATTCATCCATGAGTTTACATGCACGAAGTTCTGTTAAATTATCTTTTTTTGTGTATCCCAGTACTTTTACGTATCGTTTTTTTTGATATTGAAAACGAGCAATGTATTTTTTACCGTACAGTCGGTGTGGAAGTTTGCTAAGGAATAGCCCACTGTAGGGGGTTTTTTCAAATTCTCCTAAATTCATTTTCTATTTACCCATCATTTTTTGCAAATGTATTTTCTGATTCCATGTTTTCAATCTCTTGTGATCCATCAATTACAATATCCGAATCAGGAGTTAAAAGATTTTTATCCGTTGTTTGATTTTTGTATTCAACATGGCTTAAAATATGTTTGATGCATCCTATTCGTGCACGTTTTTTATTATCACTTTTAATGGCTGTCCAAGGAGTAAGCTCATTGTGCGATGCCATCATCATTGAAAATTTTGCAACGGTATATTTGTCCCATAACTTCTGTGATTCTTTATCTACGGGACTTAATTTGTATTGTTTCAGTGGATCGGTTTCTCTTTTTTTGAATCGTTTACTTTGCTCTTTTTTAGAAACAGAGAAGTAAAATTTCATCAATATAATTCCTGATTTTACTAACATTTGTTCAAACTCTGGAACTTCTCGTAAAAACTCATGATGCTCTTCACTTGAACAAAATCCCATAACGGGTTCTACACCACCTCTATTGTACCAAGATCGATCAAATAGCACCATCTCACCTGCGCTTGGAAGATGTTTGGTGTATCGTTGAAAATACCATTGTGTTCGTTCGGTATCACTTGGTTTTTCAAGAGCGACTACTCGTGCACCCCTTGGGTTTAGATGTTCAGTGATTCGTTTAATTGTTCCACCTTTTCCAGCTGCATCACGCCCTTCAAAAATCATCAATACTTTAAGTCCTTGATCTTTTACATAATTCTGGAATTTTAACAGTTCAATTTGAAGTAAGGTTAACTCTTTTTCATATTCTAAAGTCTCTTTTTTAACCCACATTTGAACTTTTTTCCCTTTTTTCTTCATCTTATTTCTTTTTCGTTTAATATTTTTTGGTTTATGTGTGAGTGATTCTTGTGTGTCTATCTCTTCATTGTCATCAAATTCATCTTTTATAATATCTCTATTTTGTCCCATAGTGTTCTCCTTGATTATTTAATAGATGCATTTTATCTAAATTTTACCAAGTAGCGTATAAGCTAGGGGGATAAACAAATAAATTCGTTTAAGGGTTTATATTTTTACTCATTATGAGAGGCGATTTTTATACTCTTCATAGCCAAACTCTTTGATAAGTTCAAAGCTGCCATCTTTTTTCTTCAAAACAATGCTGGGTAAATTGATACCATTAAAGGTGGTAGTTTTGACCATGGTGTAGTGAATCATGTCTTCTAAAATGATTTTATCACCAATATTTAAAGGTTGAGAAAAAGAGTAATCACCAATAATATCTCCTGCAAGACAAGTATTGCCTGCTAAGCGGTAGTGATTTTTTGTGGTGTAGGATTTGTGGTTGATAATTTGTGCATTTCGTACTTCGGGTGTGTAGGGCATGGCAAGAGTATCGGGCATATGGGCTTCCGCACTGGTATCAAGTATGGCGATATCCATCTCATTGTGTACAATATCTAAAACTGTAGTGTGTAAGTATCCTGTTTGCCAACCTATGGCTTCACCAGGTTCTATATAGATGTGCAAATGTGGATGGCGTTGTTTAAAATTATTAAGCAGAGTAATTAATCCTTGAACATCATAATCTTCTCGTGTGATGTGATGACCACCACCAAAATTGACCCATTTTAAATTTTGGAAATAGGGTGAAAAATCTTTTTCAAAGTTTTGCAAGACCCCTTGAAGTGCATCCACATTTTGTTCACATAATGCATGAAAATGAAACCCCTCAATGTTGTTTAGAAGTTCTGGTTTTTTCTCCAATGTATCTTTAAACTCTTTATGCGTAATGCCCAAACGAGAATAGCTTGCACATGGATTGTATATGTCCACCTCTACGCTACTGTATTGTGGATTGATTCGAAGTCCTAAGGAGTTATTTGGTTTTGTTTGATGTTGAAAAGTTTGAAGTTGAGTAAAAGAGTTAAAGACAATATGATCAGAGATATTGACAATTTCATCAAACTCATTGGGTTTAAATGCGGGGGAGTAGGTGTGTACTTGACCACCAAACTCTTCATGTGCTAATTTAGCTTCATGTAAACCACTGGCACAACACCCTTTTAGATATCGCTTGCACAGATCAAAAGTACTAAATAAGGCAAAACCTTTTAGTGCTAACAAGATGGTTGCCCCAGTAGCGTCTTCAATACTTTTAAGCAGTTCCAGATTGTTTTGTAATAATTGTTCTTCACATACAAAACAAGGACTTGGTAAAGTTTTCATCATAATTCATTTACCTTTTTAATATAAAAACCCAAATAACCATAAAGGTATTTTCTTTGGATTTTGTGTAGAGTCAGTATCTATAACCAAATATGAATCTTTTATATCTTTAATCTGCTCAAACGACTTATTTTCTCCGCCTACTTCAATCGTATATTTACCATCTATTATAAAATCACCTTTTGAAGCTATTTCGATATTGTGTAGATGCTTAAGTTGTGATACAAAAAAAGTTTCTCTTATAGTTCCTACTTTTGATTCACCACTAAATGTATAAAAAATATTTGTATTATTTAGATACAGTTTTTCAGGCTTACTAAGTTTGCTCAATCCTTTTTTACTACTACCTATGATATTTAATAATCCACCTTTGTCTAAGTGGTGCAAATAAGCATAAAGTGTATTTCGACTCACTTCAATATTTGCTGCAACTTTTGTGATATTTATCTCAAAAGGATTTGATTGGCTTATCACTAAAAGTAATTTTTTTAGTTTGTTTGTGAAACTTTGCTTTACAAGTCCTAAATTAACAAGATCAATATCTATAGTTTGATTTATTACCGCATTTAGTTGTCTTAAATATTGGTTTTGTTCTTTAAAATAAAATGGATAATAGCCAAATGTCAAGTATTCATCAAAGCCTTCTAGTGGTAAAAACTTATCTTCTAAAGCATCAACTATGTCTATACTGTTTTCTAAAATCTCATCTAAAGTGTATGATGGTAAATTTATATTGTGTTTTAGTTCCAAAAACTCTCTATATGACATACCATTCATTGTATATAAGACTACTCTTCTACTTAAATCAGCTTGAGAGTTATATATTGAAGTTGCACAAGAACCCGTAAATATCACTTTTAATTTTGGATAAAAATCATAAATAGCCTTTAAATCAAGTGCAAAATTTTGGTATTTGTGTATCTCATCTATGATTAAATGTGTTCCACCTATTTTAGTAAACTCTTCTGCTAGGTCGACTAATTTTATATCTATATTTGTTGGATAATCATAAGAAAAATAGAGTGACTTGTAAGGCTCTTCTTTTCTTTTTAGTTCCTCTATATATTGAAGTAAAAGAGTAGTTTTACCTACGCCTCTAGCCCCAACTATCCCAATCATTTGTGAGTTAAAATCAATAGACTCATGTAGGTATCTTTTATATTTACTTGATACCTCTTTTAGTATCTTTTTTTCTAGTTTTCTTATGTTGTCCAACATTTTATATCCATATTGTTAATTTATATTTAACAATATAGTATATTTATGTTAAATATATTCTTAATGATAAAAAATAAAAGGAAATAGTTGTGGCTCCTTTTGTCTAAAGATCCATCTCTATAATTTTCCAAGGTAAACCTTGAATCATCATCTCATCCATAAATGGTTTAGCGTTAAACTGCTCAATATTAAACACACCTTTCCCATCCCAAATACCTTTGTACAACAGTTTTGCACCAATGGTTGCAGGTACTCCTGTAGTATAACTAACGCATTGTGCACATACCTCTTTAAAGGCTTCTTGATGATCACAAATTTGGTAGATGTAATATTTTTTCTTTTTCCCATCTTTAACACCTTCCATGATGCATCCAATGTTGGTCACACCAACAGTACGTTCACCCAAGCTTGCAGGATCAGGTAAAAGTGTGGCTAAAAACTCAATGGGAATGATCTCTTTACCTTGATGCAGGATTGGTTTGATCCCTAGCATACCCACATTTTTTAAGCAGTTCATGTGTTGAATGTACGCATCACCAAAGGTCATAAAGAAGCGTATTCTTTTTATCCCTTTGATGTTTTTACACAAACTTTCCAACTCTTCGTGATACAAAAGATAGCTGGGTTTGACGCCAACTTCAGGATAATCATGATCAATACGAATCTCAAGTGGTTTAGTCTGTATCCATTTTCCCTCTTCCCAATATCGACCGTTGGCAGATACTTCTCGAAGATTTATCTCAGGGTTAAAATTGGTTGCAAAGGGATATCCATGATCTCCTGCATTGCAATCCATGATGTCAATGGTATGAATCTCATCGAAAAGATTTTGTTGTGCGTAGGCACAAAACACACCCGTAACACCTGGATCAAATCCACTTCCAAGAAGCCCTGTGATACTTGCATCTTTAAACTGTTGATCTTTTGCCCATTGCTCTTTGTATTCAAATTTTGCCTCATCGGGGTGTTCATAATTTGCCGTATCTAAATAATCAATACCACAAGCAGAACAGGCATCCATGATGCTAAGATCTTGATAGGGTAGGGCTACGTTGATCACTACTTTAGGGTTGACATTTTTAAACAACTTGATTAAGGCTGGGACATTGTCTGCATCTACGCCAGCGGTATTGATATGAATACCTTGCATTTTTTTAATTTCATTGGCTAAGAGATCACATTTACTAAGAGTTCTGCTGGCTAATGTAATGCACTCAAATGTATCAATATTCATAGCACATTTATGCGCTACAACTCGTCCAACTCCACCTGCTCCGATGATTAAAACACCTTTTTTATTCATTGATATTCTCCACTGCTTTTTTTATTGTATT
This sequence comes from Campylobacterota bacterium, assembly GCA_034658775.1. Classification (GTDB taxonomy): domain Bacteria; phylum Campylobacterota; class Campylobacteria; order Campylobacterales; family Arcobacteraceae; genus JAYEFX01. Next base: position 2,052 of record JAYEFX010000179.1, on the reverse strand, counting down.
TGTGATTTTTAATAACTCTTCATTGGATATGGTGTACGCAACAATACTGTAAAGCAATGCTCCAAAAGGGCGTATCCAAACACCGTTTGCCACACAAAAATCTTGCAATGCTTGTGCATGTTTACCACTGTGCAATTCCACCACGCCAATAGCTCCAATAACTCTTACATCTTTCACATAGGCCAATTTTTGTAGAGGTAAAAGTTCATTGCTAAATATGTTTTGTATGTTTTGAACTCTTTTTTGCCAAGGTGAATTTAGAAGTAAATCTATACTGGCATTAGCAACCGCACAAGCCAAGGCATTGCCCATGAACGTAGGTCCGTGCATCAATACACCTACTTCACTGTTGGAGATGGTGTCACTGATGCTTTTTCTTGTGCACATGGCAGCTAAACTCATCATTCCACCCGTTAAGCTTTTTCCTACAGTCATGATATCTGGAGTGATATTTGCATGATCGCATCCCCACATTTTTCCTGTATGCCCAAACCCTGTAGCAATCTCATCAACAATCAAGACTATGTCATATTGAGTACAAAGTTTTCGTGCAATTTTAAGGTATTTGGGACTGTGGATTTTCATGCCACCTGCACCTTGAACAATGGGCTCAAGTATCACGCCAGCTATTTGTTTATGATTGTCTTTGATGGTTTTTTCTAAATTTTCAACGGAGGTAAAAATATGATGCGGTAAATATTCGCCGTACAAGGAGTGCATGCTGTTTTGAGGATCACACACTCCCATACACCCTAAAGTATCTCCATGGTAAGCATTGCTTAAAGCAATAAATTGATGCACATCTTTGCCTTTGGCTTTTTGATATAAAATGGCAGTTTTTAAAGCTACTTCAACGCTTACAGATCCACTGTCGCATAAAAATACACTAGGAAGTTTCGTAAGCTTTGCCAGCTTTTCACAAAGCACAGATGCAGGTTCATGAGTCAATCCCCCAAACATCACATGAGGCATGATGTTGGCCTGATGTTGTAGTGCATCAATTAATATTGGATGATTGTATCCATGAATGGAAGACCACCATGAACTCATCGCATCGGTCAAGTGTGTGTCGTCTTCGAGAACAATCGTTTGTTCAAAAGTGCGTTTTACTGCAAGCAGTTTAGTCGTTGATGGTAAGGCATTGTAGGGGTGCCAAGTGTGCTGTGTGTCAAAGTCCATGTAGTTCATCTTGATATTATACAACGATTATGCTATAATAATTGTCTTATTTGTAAATGTGGGGATGACTTGGCTTCGATTAGAGGAGTGAAGATTAGTTGCATGTAGGTGTGAATGACCTTAATAAGTTCAACTTTTTTTAGACGCAAATAATACAAATTACGCTCCAGCTTACGCTAAAGTAGCCTAAGTTTAACAAACACGGACTCCCTTCGGGTTGAGACCATGGAGGCTTGCACTACGGATTCTATCTATGTAGATTATCGCAGGCTCACCCTAGATAGATTATCTTTTTGAAGTTGATCACTTTGAATTGAGACATTTCAGATCTTAGCTTAATCACTGCCTTGCAGGTTGAGCTGTGATTAGGTGAAGTTTTTCAACCTTTCTAAACATGTAGACGCTAATAATAGCTGTTTTAAGACTCGGGTTCGATCCCCGACGTCTCCACCAAATCATAATCTTATTTAATCAAATAAAGACCATTATAACGACATAGTCTATAGTTTTATTGATATTGTTAGTCTAATATGATACAATACAATGTAACTAAAATTAAAGATTTGTGTTACATTAGAAGTTACATTTTAATTTATTGCAGAAATATGATATTCATGATGTAACTAAAAAGGATTAAAATGCCACGAATACCAATTCCCCTTACTGCACAAGGAATAAAAGCACTTAAAGCACAAGAAAAAGCATATACAAAAGCTGATGGTCAAGGTTTACAATTGTTAGTTAAAGCTGATGGTACAAAACTTTGGGAGTATGTTTATAAAAGTCCAACGTTGAATAAACGAAGAAAAACTTCATTTGGTGCTTTTGACTCCAAACATAATACTTTAGTAATGGCAAGAGATAAACGAAGTG
>JAYEFX010000178.1:0-1859 GCA_034658775.1 Campylobacterota bacterium | reverse complement strand
GATGAGGTAACACAAAAAGTCAATGAACTGTTTTCTCATGCTTGTTACGATATTGATAAGATTGAAGTACGGTTTCATGATGAACAAACATTGTTTATTGGGTTTACAGGAGCTGATAGTGCACTTCTTATTGGTAAAGAGGGATATCGATACAAGGCCTTATCGTATATCTTATTTAATTGGATCAATGCAAAATACAATTTGATGTTGCGTTTAGAAGTTGCTCAATTTTTAGAAAATCAAGAGATCGCTATTCAAAACTATTTAGAACCCGTTATTGTAAAAATCTATGAAACCGGTTCGTATAAAACCAAAGCCCTTGATGGTATATTGGTGCATATCGCATTAAAACGATTGCGAGAAGAGTTTCCAGATAAATATGTGGCCGTTAAAACCAACATTCGTGGCGATAAATACATCTTAGTCAATGAATATAAAAAACAATGATACCATTGTAGCAATTGCTACAGCAAATGGTATAGGCTCTATCTCCATCATCCGCTTAAGTGGGGATGATGCACTTCAAATTGCTCTTGGCATTCTTCAAAAAAAGAGTTTAACCCCTCGATATGCAAGTTTATGTAAGGTTTATTCCAATACCCAAGATTTGATTGATGAGGCATTGATTTTATATTTTAAAAATCCTCACAGTTTCACGGGTGAAGATATTGTTGAGTTTCAGTGTCATGGTGGTATTGCTGTATCCAATATGGTAGTCGATGCCTTAGTAGCATCTGGAGCTAGACTTGCAGACCCTGGAGAGTTTTCTAAGCGAGCTTTTCTAAATGGAAAAATAGATCTAACGCAAGCAGAAGCGATTGCAAAACTGATTGAAGCGCGAAGTGAAGACAGCGTAAAACTTTTAGCCAAGCAGTTAAATGGAGATTTAAAAGATTTTGTTGAAAACATACGCAAAGATTTGCTTTTTATGTTGGCGTATACGGAAGTGAATATTGATTATGCAGAAGAAGATTTGCCTGCAGATATTTACGAGCAGATACAGCAAAAACTGGAAAACATCAGTACACTCTTAAGCAGCACACTGGAATCGAGTAAACGACGAGTGGGTATGATAGAGGGTTTTAAAGTAGCCATTATTGGAAAACCAAATGTAGGTAAGTCTTCATTGCTAAATAAGCTATTGGATTACGATAGAGCTATTGTAAGTGATATTGCAGGGACCACGAGAGATACTATTGAAGAGAGTGTAAAAATAGGTACGCACATCATCAAGATGGTGGATACGGCTGGTATACGAGATGCAAGCGATGAGATTGAAAAAATAGGTATTGAAAAGTCTCTTGATTCCATTCAATCCGCGGACATCATTATCGCTTTATTTGATAACTCACAGTGTAAAGATGAGCAAGATGATCATGTTCTTAACTTGCTTAAGGATAGCAACAAAGAAAAAATTATTGTGTTAAATAAAAGTGATTTGGATGCTCATTTTGATGCAGGTGGTTTATATGATGTTATTGAACTAAGTGCAAAGAACGATATTGCCCCATTGATTAGCAAAGTTGAAAAAATATTGGATAACAATACCCACAGTGATGATATGACATTGATCTCAAAACGTCAAGTAGATGCTGTAAAAGTAGCCTTGACGCAGATTGTTCAAGCTCAAACTCCACTGCAAACAGGAGAACTAGAGTTTTTTGCACATCATATCAATGAGGCACTAGAAAGCATCTCCAATATCACCAGACCGTATGAACATACTCAGATGTTGGACGTGATGTTTGGTTCTTTTTGTTTGGGAAAATAGTTTACACTAACAAGCATTAAAATATTTTTTAATCCTTATGTAACCAAATGGACATTTATCTTGTCTATAATCTGGAATGGATTACAAA
>JAYEFX010000177.1:0-9451 GCA_034658775.1 Campylobacterota bacterium | reverse complement strand
ACTATCGTCCCAATATTGACATCAAGTACACTATTCCTTCTGAAGAAATTGTAATTGAAACCAACTCTATTTGTACGGTATCAAAAGATGCAAAAGATGAAACATCTCTTTCGTGTGGATTTGATACAAACAATGATAAAATTTATGGATTGATGTGTTTTGATCTTTCAACCTTACCCGATCCAAATAAAACAGTTATCACAGACAGTTATATAGAGATTCGAAATAAAAATACAACCAAATCAAAACAAGACATTCGATACAACGTAGAATTTGTAGATATTGAGAATATTACCTACACAAATATTCAAAATAGAGACCGTATAGAGTTTATTGGTTATGAAGTTAGCCGAGCTGACCTGCAAAAAAATAAAACGCATAAATTTATCTTTGATAATTTTTCACGATTAAATTTAGAACAGATGCATAAAGATGAGAAAAACGCAACATTTCTTATCAAACCAACATCTGCAATCAGTAAAAATCATTTAATTACATGGCATGCCAACGATGATAAGCATCATGTAAAATTAGTAGTTAAATACATTCACAAACGTAAATTTGCACTTCCTAGCGTGGAAGATGTTAAGTTAAGTACAGAAAATGGGAAAGTTAAACTTACTTGGGACAATCCTGAAGATGATGATTTCGTAGGAACTTATGTGGTACGAAATCGGCACCATGCACCTAAAAATTATCTTGATGGCGATAAAATTTATGCAGGACCAGATTGCTACAGCTATGATGACTTTGGGAATACTAATATCTCAAAATACTATGGGATATTTAGCTATGACGATATTCCAAACTACAGTGAACCGGTCATTATAAAGCATAAGGGGAAAGACTAATGTTATTAAAATTTAAACAATGGTTTCCAAAAATAGGAAAAAATGCCTGGATAGCACCCAGCGCTGATATTATTGGAAATGTAACCATTGGACAAGACAGTTCCATTTGGTTTGGATCGGTGATTCGTGGTGATGTTCACCGAATTGTTATAGGGGATCGAACCTCTATTCAAGATCTTTCAATGGTTCATGTAACGCATTACAAAAAAGAGGATATGAGTGATGGTAATCCAACTATTATAGGTGATGATGTCACGGTGGGGCATAAGGTTATGTTGCACGGGTGTACGATTGAAAATGGTTGTTTGATTGGGATGAATGCTACTATCTTAGATGGTGCGGTAATTGGTGAAGGTTCTATCGTAGGAGCTCATTCACTTGTAACCAGCAACAAAGTTTTTCCACCCCATTCTTTGATCATGGGATCTCCTGCTAAAGTAGTCAAGACATTAAGCCAGCAAGAGGTTCAAAACCTTATTGAGCATGCAGCTCGCTATGTAAAGTTTAAAAATGAGTACAGATAAAGCAAAATTTATTTTGCTTTATGATATGCGTCACTTAACTCTTCATACAACACATTAAACCCAACGCTGTCCATGGTGTTGAGTATCTCTACCATAACTACGTTATCTTCTTTGCCATTCCACTGTTTAATGTACGTACCTTCTTTATAGCCATGATCTTGTCTAAATTGATTTAAACAATTTTTTCCAATATATAATTTTTGCAACCAAGTAAAACTAAGTCCTGAAATTTTACAACATCTAAAGAATTGATCTATAAACCGCTCTACTCCAGAAAATGCTGGCATATTTCCTGTTTCAATTGCCAAAGCGATGTAGGAAAGCTTTTCTGATTCTTTAATCAATAGCTTAATATCTAAATCCTCATTGGCTTCATAGATGCAGTGAGTATTAACCAATGAAACCGCTTTGGGAATATTCGTCTCAGACAATACATAACTCATTAAGAAATGCCAAATATCAACAAGTTCCACATGAATATTGTTCATGTCTGGATCTGCAGAGATATTTTTCCAATGTTTCCACGGTGCAGAATCAATAAGCTCTGCTACTTCCATGTGAATACAACGCAACCAATTAATCTCTTTATCAAATTTGTTGATACCCAATTCCCAATTTTTACCATTGGTATTGTCATTAAGCTCTTTTTGCAATACAAACATCTCTTCTAGTTTATGTGGAAAACTTGAAGCTTCTTCCAATAAAGTAGCCAGTGGCAAACACTCTTCAACTAAAGAGTCAAGTGTATTATTGTCGGGTAATTCTTGTTCGTTGCTTAGTAGATGAATAACCAATGAAACAATATAAGGAATTTCATCTTTTGCTTCCCAAGTTAAAATCTCATTAGGTGTTGACCCAATATATTTTGCGAAATCTTCTATATTTTCAAACCCAAGTTGTGCTGATTTTACTTTTAATTCTTCGTATAACAAATCTATTCCTTTTCAAGTGGTAAAATAATTTTAAATATAGCGCCATGCTTACCATTGCTGACGCTTAGTTGTCCATTACTGTGTTCTTCTATAATAGTTTTACTCATATACAAGCCTAAACCTGTACCATTTTTATTGCTTTTGGTTGAATAATAAGGATCAAAAATTTTATTCTGTATCTCTTTTTTAACACCACCTGCATTATCTTCAATCTCAATAACAACATCTTCTTCTTTTTTATAAAAATGTACGCGTATCATTCTGTTGGAAATTTTGTGCTCAATCATCGCATCACATGCATTTTTAATGATATTAATAAAAACTTGCATCACTTCATTATAATGTAAATACACATTAACATCTTCATCATAATCTAATTTTACAGTGACTTTTTCAATTTTAAGTATATAAGATAATATATCTTTTACTTTTAGTATCAATTCACTTAAACGTACTTTCTCTTTATTTTTATCCGGTTTAAAAAAGTTTCTAAAGTCATCAATCGTTTTGGACATATAATCAAGTTGTAAGGAGACATCATCAACAACCTGTTCAAGTATCTCATCACTTAATTCCCCTTCGATCATTTTAGTCAAAGGAAGTTTTTGCGTTAAGATTGAGACGGCTTGCAGTGGTTGTCTCCATTGGTGTGCAATCATGCTAATCATCTCACCCATAGCTGCAGATTTTGATTGTTCAATGATCATACTTTGCTGATCTTCTACTTTTTTAGCTAAAGTGATGTCCTGACGTATAGCATTAAATGCAATAATTTTACCCTGTTCTATAATAGGTTCTATTGTAGCATTGACCCAATAAACACGCCCATCTTTTCCTAGGTTTTTAATTTCACCTTGCCACTTTTTACCGCTTTTAATCGTTTCCCAAAGTTTATCAAAAAGCGCTGCTGGCATATCTGGATGGCGTACAATATTATGTGTTCTTCCAATGAGCTCTTTTTTAGAATATCCACTGATACGGCAAAAAGCATCTGAAACATTAATAATCATCCCATTGACATCTGTTTGAGACATAATAATATATTTATCTACCATTGAAGAAATTTGATCCAGTTTAAGTTCAACATCTTTCACCGTGCTTGTATACGACAAAAGTACTGCTGAAAAATTTTCTTCATAGATTGCACTTATGTCTTGAAGTGTCTCTTTACTGGCAATACTATTATCAAAACACAGGACGATGAGTGCATTGCGGAAAGAGCTGCACAGCAAAAAGAGTTCGCTGCTTGTAATATCATTTTGCTTTAAATAGCTAATTAAACTCTCCACTGCTGGACAATTTCCAATTTGAGCCTTTTGGGATACAACATCAAAATAGTACTGCATTATAGGAAAAGCATATTCACTTATAAAAAACTTCTCTTCAAGTTTATGTTCTTGGAGAATTTTTTTTACTCGAATATCTTCAATCCAATGTTTAATAATTACAGATTGATTATTAATAAAAATGGGCAAATGTTGCTTTAAACTCAAATAAATCCTTAATCAGTACTTTTTTTAGGTGTATAATACCCACATTGCATGCCACTGCTTTGTTTTACTACACTAGAAGGAATTTGTGCTGATTTAAAGCCATACGCTTTACAACCATGCGGTTTTCCTTGTTCCCACGTAACAAAATAAAATTTACATTTTTGACAAATTATTTTTGTATTCATAAAAATTCATTATACATAACATTGTCTAAATTTGTACTTTACTTTGTATGGCTTTACTTAAGGATAATAAATCAACATTTTCAAGACTAACTCCGGTTGGAACACCTTGAGCAATTTTTGTAAAAGATATATTGTACGAAGACAATCGATCTTCAATAAATAAAATAAAAGCATCATTTGCCAAACTGGGTGTAATTGCAAATAAAATCTCTTTTACATTATTGTCCTGAACTAAACGTATCAACTGATTAAGTGCATGATCTTCCAACTCTTCAAGAACAAAATAATTTCCATTAAATTGTTTTGATTCCTCAATGGTGAAAATATCTTTTGCATTTTGAACCAAGCATAAAAGATCTGTATTACGCTCGTCATCTAAGCAAATCTCACAAATCTCATGCTCACTTAAACTGTGACATTGCGAACATCGTGTTATTGAGCCAATGGCGTTTTCAATACTGTGTGCAAGTTTAATACCACAATAGGTATCGTTCATTACCACATGGTACGCCAAACGTAATGCTGATTTTTTGCCAATAGCTGGAAGCATCTCAAATGCTTCAACTAAAGAATAAAATTTTTGTAAACCTTTTTTCATAAGCAAGATTATATCCAATATTAGATAAAATCGCGAAAATAACTGCTTATAAATTAAGGGAGATCAAATTTTGACACAAATTGATTATTATGAATTATTAGAAATTTCAAAAGGGTGCGAGAAGAGCACCATTAAAAAAGCGTATCGAAAGATGGCCATGAAATATCATCCGGATAAAAATCCCGGAGATAAAGAGGCAGAAGAAACATTTAAATCTATCAATGAAGCATACCAAGTACTTAGCGATGATCAAAAACGATCACGCTACGATCAATTTGGTCATGCAGGACTTGAAGGACATGGCGCTGGATCTGGAGGCTTCGGTGGAGGCTTTGATGACCTAGGAAGTGTATTTGAGGAGATGTTTGGTTCTTCATTTGGTGGTGGTCGACAACAAAGACGACAACAAAAATCCTACAATTACAATTTGGACATGTCTATTGATATCAATATTGAATTCAATGAAGCAATATTCGGATGTAAAAAAGATTTAAAATACAAATACAAAAAAGCGTGTAAGCCGTGTAAGGGAACAGGTGCAAAAAATGCTAAGCTCACCACGTGTAGTACCTGTAACGGTCAGGGTCAAGTACACATGCGTCAAGGGTTTATGACCTTTGCTCAAACCTGTCCAAAATGTCATGGAAATGGGCAAGAAGTAGCGCATAAATGTACCACTTGTAAAGGGAGTGGTTTTGAGGAAGTTAATGAAACTTTTGAAGTAGCTATTCCTGAAGGTGTGGACAATGGCAATCGAATTCGTGTAAGCAACAAAGGAAATATTGCACCAAATGGTTCACGTGGTGATTTGTACATTCAGATCAGTGTTAATGAAGATAAACACTTTATCCGAAATGAAAATGATATCTATTATGAAGTGCCACTATTTTTTACCCAAGTAGCTTTGGGTGATACGATTACTATACCTAGTCTTAAAGGTGAACTTGAACTCAAAATTCCACAAGGAACCAAAGACAAAGAACAATTTACTTTTAAAGGCGAAGGGGTTAAATCGGTGCAAGGTTACGGTAAAGGTAGCTTAATTGTTCAAGTTAAGATTCAATACCCAAGCAGTGTAAATGATGAACAACGAGAACTTCTTGAAAAACTTCAAGAGAGTTTTGGGATAGAGAGTAAACCACACGAATCTAATTTTGATACTATGTTTGATAAAGTTAAAGGGTGGTTTAGTTAAAATCAAATAATTTTACTATAAGGTTAGAAAATGAACATACAAATACAGCCCATGGGAGTGTATCAAACCAATTGTTACATCATCACTGTAAATGATAAAGATTTTATTATTGATCCAGGAGTCGATGCTACTTCTTGGGTATTAAGTCATTGTAAAAATCCTATTGCTATTTTAAACACACATGGACATTTTGATCATGTATGGAGCAATAAAGAGATCAAAGAGGCTCTTAATATTCCAATTTACTGCCCTAAAGAAGATGCTTTTATGCTTCACGATGACCCTTTTGGACAAGGAACACCATCAAGCACTGCTGATGTTTTAGTTAATGCGGATGAAACCTTTACACTTGAAGGTGTCACCTTTTCCTATCATCTGTTTCCAGGACATACTCCTGGATGCAGTGTGATCACTTTTGATAACATTATGTTCAGTGGAGATTTTATTTTTCAAAATTCAATTGGACGAGCTGATTTTCCTTATTCTAGCCCTGCAGATATGATTAAAAGCATTGATAAAGTGTTGCAATGGGAGGAAGATTTTACCATCTATCCTGGTCACGGTAATGCTACAAAATTATCCACAGAAAGAAGATCACTTAATGCATGGAAAAATTATTTATAGATTAAGTAATTTTTGTGTAAAATAAGAAATAACAAAGGAAATTGTAAATGAATTCAATGATGAATACTCTTATCGAATTACAAAACTCCAACCAGCCAATATCAAGTGAATTGCATAATATAATTGAACTAAATGATCAACTCAATGCTTTATCATGTACGCAAGAGTATTGTCAAATACTTTTTAATTGGTTAAATCGCACCTATAATATACACACATTTAAAATTCTAACTTTTGATGTTGAGAAAAATTTAAGAAATATAGTTTTTCACAAAGGTGCAGAATTCAATGAGCTAAACAACAGCAATCTTATTCAGTACACCCAAAGTATTTTTTCATATAAAAACAGTCAAGTTTTTATTGAGGCAGACAATGAGGATCATATGGAAATTTTAGCTAATCAGAAATCTTTATTTGATTTTTTGTTTTACCTCATACAACCTTCACTTCGTGCTATGATTATCCAAAAAAATTATGAAGAGGTTCAAACCATTGATCATGTGACAGGATTATACAACAGAAACTATCTATTGGAACATTTGCGTAAACTCTTGCCATTGGCTCAAAGAGAACATAAACAAGTAGGTTTTCTAATGGTTGGAATTGATCATTTTAAAGCAGTTATTGATGAGTTTGATTATAATATTGGGGATAAAGTTTTAATAGAATTAGCAAAAGACTTAGAAAAAAATGTACGTACTTCGGACCTTGTTATACGCTTGGATTCGGATGAGTTTTTAATCGTATTATCCAATATAAACTCAATTGAAGACACAATTAATGTGGCGCATAAACTCATCTCTTCATTTGCTTCTTGTGAAGTAAACGTAAATGCTTATACCAATCAAACGTTGAAAAAAACAATCTGTGTGGGTGCTACTATTTATCCAGATGACTCAACTTCAGTTGATCAGTTACTCAAAAATACAGATATTGCACTGTATGAAGCACGAAATAATGGACGTAGCCAAGCTCTATTATACACTAAAGAGGAGGAGAGTTCTATTGATCTATTTTAAAGAAGGTTTTTATGAAAATTAATTTACTCAATCTCATCAAAGACTCATGCACAGAACCTAAAAAATTTCAATCATTGGAAAAAATATACACACTGTATGAACAACTTCAATACTCTTTAAATCTTGAAGAGATGGCACAAGATATTGACCGATGGCTTGATACAAGCTATTTTATTGATAATGTTAATTTTGCCCTATTCCATATTGATAACAATACCAATGAATCGATCTATTCTCGTGGAGAGTCCTTTTACTTGGATGATGAAAACAGTTTTTATTTTATTATCAACACCCAAACTGATTTAAATGCAATTGTATCTTTTAGCGTAAACTCTAGAGTAACTAAAAAAATGGTTGAAGATGATTACGATACAATTCAAGCAGCATTTTACCAAATTTCTCCTATTATTCAAAATGGAATCATAAAAAAACACTACATTGAATCCTCCTCATTAGATAGTGTCACACACGTATACAATAGAAAATATTTAACACAACATATTCAAAAAATTATCTCTTTATCGGGAAAAGATCACACAAATATTGCATTTTTGATGATTGGTATAGACCACTTTAAAGCTGTCATAGATGAGTTTGATTACGATATTGGAGATAAAGTTCTAGTTGAACTGGCTAAAGTTATACACAGCCATATTGATAATTTTGATATTGTTGCAAGACTTACTGGGGATGAATTTCTAGTTTCCTTAACGGATTTAAAAAACAATCAACAAGCTGTTGAGGTGGCCGAAAAAATTATCAAAGATTTTGCACAAAGCCCCATCTTAATAAATGCTCAAACTCAACAAACACTAAACAAAACCATCTGTGCGGGAATCTCTTACTTTCCTCAAGATGGAGAAACAATCAATCACGTAATGAAAAATGCAGATATGTTTTTATACGAAGCTAAAAATAAAGGACGCAGTCAATACGCCATTTATGTAAAAGAAGAAGAGAGTTCAATCAATCTTTTCTAATTTTTCTTTTTCGCTTTTAAATACATCCTTTTAGGCGCAGAATACCCCTCGACCGTTTTACTAGAATCATTTGGATCTAAAAAATCTTCTAAACTTTGATCAAAAGACCATGATGTTTTTCGTTGTTCGTCCGATGTGGTTATTGTCGTTTCAAGTATCTCAATATTTATAAACCCTGCTCGCTCAACCCAGTTCTTCAGTGCTGGAATCGTTGGTATAAAAAAGATATTAGGTATTTTTGAATATCTTCCTTTTGGCGTTAAGCACACCTCTTGCTCACCATCAATCATAAATGTATCAATCAAAATTTCACCGTCTTTATTTAGAGCATTACGAAGGGATTTGAGTGTACCAATTGGGTCAGGGCGATGATATAAAACACCCAGCATAAAAATAAAATCAAATTTATGCTCATAAAAATCCAAATGCTCCACACCCATCTGTTCATAGATGATAGGTGTTTTTGCAAAATGATTAATAAAATCAAACTGCAACATGGTCAAAGGAGATGGATCAAAGCCAGTTAATCGTTTTGGTTTATCCTCAAGCATCCGATACATATAGTAACCGTTATTACATCCGATGTCCGCTACTATTTTATCTTTTAAATCAAAATGGGGACGGATCAAATTATATTTTATATTGCTTTGCCATTCCGTATCTAATTTAATATCAAAAAGACTAAAAGGTCCTTTTCTCCAAGGTATCAGTTTTTCACAAGCATGATACACTTTTGCATAATCATCATCACGTATATCCTCACGTACTCCAATACTCACCCAATCATCAAACTTTACATCAAGATTATCAATTTGAACTGTTTTAGCTTCTTGAACAGCACGGTAGATGGGTTGGATATTTTTCCAGGTTACACACTTAGCTTTTTCTTTTCTATATTCTTCTAAATTCATAAACGTATACTACAGTTATATTGGTAACAAAATAGTAAAAGTCGCGCCATTATGATCATTATTAACCAATAATTTTCCGTTAAAACTCTCTTCTATAATTGTTTTAGATAAATATAAACCAATTCCCGTACCTTTTTCC
>JAYEFX010000176.1:0-1871 GCA_034658775.1 Campylobacterota bacterium | reverse complement strand
ATGATTGGTAATATTGCGCATCAATGGCGTCAACCATTATCCGTGATATCATCATCAGCTACAGGGATGCAGATGCAAAAAGAGTGGGGATTATCCACGAAAGAAAGTGAAGATGTGTTTTTGAATTCGATTAATGAATCGGCTCAACATCTGTCTAAAACCATTGATGATTTTAGATATTTTTTTAAACCTGATAAGAAAAAAGTTAAATTTGATCTGGGTGAAGCCTATCAAAAAACATTGAGATTAGTATCTGCAAAACTGCAATCTAAAGAGATAGAGATAATTGAAAATATAAATACGGTGGAGTTGTATGGATTGGATAGTGAGTTGATTCAGGTGATAATTAATCTACTCAATAACGCCAGTGATGCTTTGGAAAACAAACAAAATCAACGAAAATTAATTTTTGTGCACATTCTTTTAGAAAATAATAATGCAGTATTAAAAGTTAAAGATAATGCTGGCGGAGTTCCTCCTGAAATTATCTCAAAAGTATTTGAACCTTATTTTACCACCAAACATCAAAGTCAAGGTACGGGTATTGGATTATTTATGTGTCAGGAGATTATACAAAAACACATGCATGGAAGTATTGATGTTGAAAATATTGAATACACGTATGAAGATGAACTTTATACTGGGGCACAATTTACGTTAGTTCTTCCTCTTGAAGATAATATTTTAGCATAACTTGGCTACAATAAGTCATGAGAATAGTAAAAATATTATTTTTTATATTAATGTTGCTGTCGCAATTAAATTCGATGCCAATTGATAAATCTGCATCTAAGGTACATCAAGTATCTTTGCAGCTTATGTGGAAGCACCAATTTGAATTTGCTGGTTTTTACATGGCGAAACATCAAGGTTTTTATCGTGATGTTGGTTTGGATGTTGAGCTTAAAGAGTTTGATTTTGATACCAATATTGTTGATGATGTGACAAGCAATACATCAACATTTGGACTGGGTTATCCAGGAATTATTTTAGATAAAGCAAGTGGAAAAGATATTGTGTTGCTTGGTGCAATGTTGCAATCTTCTCCTCATGTTTTGATTAGCCTTAAATCATCCAATATTAAATCAATTGAAGATTTTAAAGATAGAACTATTAATCTTTTGGATGATGCGATTAAAACAGCATCCTTTAAAAGTATGTTGGCGGTGAATAACCTCTCTTTTGAAGAGATGAAAAAAGCTAAATATAGGTTTAATATTAATGATTTAATTAGTAAAAAAGTTGATCTAAGTTCTGTTTTTCTTTCAAATGAACCCTATGCACTTAAGCAACAAAATATACAATACGATATTTGGAATCCAAAAGATTATGGATTTGAATTTTATGATGATTTGTTGTACACATCATCTGAATATTTGAATTCTAATCCTCAAGTTGTTCAAAGTTTTACAGAAGCTTCTCTTAAAGGTTGGCAATATGCGTATACGCATATTGAAGAAACCATTAAAGTTATTCTAGAACACTACAATACTCAAAATAAAACAAAAGAAGCACTTTTATTTGAGGCGAATGTACTTAAAAAATTAGCGTACAGCGATATTGAAAATTTTGGACAGATTGATGCCCATAAAATCCAACGTATTTTGGATGTATATAATTTACAAGGATTATTGAAAAATAAAATTGATTTAAATGAGTTTATTTATGAAAATAAAACCAATAGGATACTTTTATCTGCAAAAGAGCAACAGTATTTAAAAAATAATCCTGTTATAACAGTACATAATGAACTTAATTGGCCTCCTTATAATTTTAATATCAATGGGCAAGCAAAAGGTTTTTCAATTGATTACATGAATTTAGTGGTTTCAAAATTAGGCATTAAAGCTCAGTATCATGTTGGTCCAACA
>JAYEFX010000175.1:0-9509 GCA_034658775.1 Campylobacterota bacterium | reverse complement strand
CTTCTACCTTTTTTTCTTTTATATGGCAAAACTGTATCTTTTGTAAAGCATCTTAATATTGTAGCATGTGGGTATACCTCAAATGTTGGTAAACCTTTTATTACGGATCTTAAAAAATTGCCGCATCTTCTTATTGCGGGGACAACGGGATCGGGTAAGAGTGTTGGAATCAACTCAATGATTTTATCATTATTATGTAAAAACTCTCCAGATAATTTGAAGTTGATTATGATCGATCCAAAAATGCTGGAGTTTTCAATGTACAATGATATTCCTCATTTGCTGACACCTGTGATCACTAAACCCAAAGAAGCGATAAATGCCTTAGCCAATATGGTAGGGGAGATGGAGCGTCGATATACATTGATGAGTCAAACACGTACTAAAAATATTGAAGGTTACAATGAAAAATCAAAAATAGAAGATTTTGACGCTCTTCCTTATATTGTGATAATCATTGATGAGCTAGCAGATCTGATGATGACCAGTGGAAAAGAGGTAGAGATATCCGTAGCACGACTTGCACAAATGGCACGAGCCAGTGGTATTCACCTCATTGTAGCAACACAACGTCCTAGTGTGGATGTGGTTACAGGATTGATTAAAGCCAATTTACCTAGCCGTATCAGTTATCGAGTGGGGCAAAAAGTAGACAGTAAGATTATCTTGGATTCTATGGGTGCAGAGTCACTTCTTGGTCGTGGTGATATGCTTTTTACCCCTCCTGGATCAACGGGTCTAGTGCGTATTCATGCTCCTTGGAGTAGTGAACCGGAGATTGATAAATTGGTAGATTTTCTAAAATCTCAGCGTGATGCAGATTATGATATGAGCTTTTTAAAAGAGAGAGTTGAATCACTTGTGGGAACAAACTCTAAAAGTGGATCGGATTTAGGTGATTTGGATGAACTTTATGAAGAGGCTAAAAAAATAGTTGAACAAGATAGAAAAAGCTCCATTAGCTATTTGCAACGTAAATTACGCATTGGTTATAATCGAGCAGCAACCATAGTTGAACAACTCGAACTTACTGGTGTACTTTCTTCACCAAATATCAAAGGAAATCGTGAAATTTTAATATAATTTTTTATTTATTTTTGCTACAATTGGGCAGTGACAAAAATAATTTTATAAGAGGAGTTTGTGATGAATACAAGTATTGTAGGAAGACACATCGATTTAACAGATGCGATTAAAAACCATATTGAAAGTTCAATTGAGGTATTTGATAAGTATAACTTAGACATTATTTCTGTTAATTCAATCATTTCAAAAGAAGAAAAACATGGTAAACATGCCTTTTCATTTGAGTATACATTGAATGTTGCGCATTTAGATACCATTGTTGTAAAACAAAAAGATAAAGATTTATACACTGCAGTTGATATTGCAGCGGATAGAGTATCAAAAATTTTAAGACGACATGCGGATAAAATTAAAGCACACAATGCTACAAAATTAACTGAAGCAGCAGAATTGATCAGTGATGATATCGTCTCTAATCAACTCGATGCATTTGAAGAAGAGATCGTACCTGTACGATTAGATTCATATAAACCAATTGATATTGAAGAGGCATTGGAAGATTTAAAATCTGGTGAGCATGCATTTAAAGTATTTTATGATAAAGATGACAACTTAAGAGTATTGTTTAAAAAATCTGATTCTACATTTGGGTTATATTAATCAGTCACTAAACATGAAAAGGGTCAGTTGATTTTCAACTGACCCTTTTTTAATAACAAGATTATAGAGTAAATATTTCTCAATTGGTGTTATTGAGAAATATCTAAACGTTTAGTAATCGTAGGCAACTTTATATTTAGGATCGTCCTCTTCAAAGGTACAAAATTGTCCAGCATTTTTCATGATGGATTTACACTCGCTACTTAAATGTCTTATTTTAATAGTTTTGTTTGCTTCTAGGTATTTTTTCGTAATGGCATCAATGGCTTCAACTCCAGAGATATCCATAACTCGTGCATCTTTAAAATCAAGTACAACATTATGTGGGTCATGCGCTAGATCAAATTGTTCATTAAATGCAGTAACAGATCCAAAAAATAAAGGACCATCAAAATCGTATATTTTTGTTCCATCATCTTCGAGATGTGTTCGTGCTGTAACTTTTGCGTGTTTCCAAGCAAATACAAGTGCCGAAATAATCACACCAGAAATAACTGCAATGGCAAGATCAGCAAAGATTGTAATGATGGTTACGGTAACTAAAACAAAAGCATCGGATCGTGGCATTTTAGAGATTCGAGCAAAACTGCTCCACTCAAATGTTCCAATAGCTACCATCCACATGATACCTACTAAAATTGCAACAGGAATGATATTTAATATATCTGTTAAAGTAGCAATAAGAAGCATCAATGTAACAGCAGCTGTAATTCCTGATAATCTTCCCCATCCACCAGAAGTATAGTTGATGATCGATTGTCCAATCATCGCACATCCTGGCATTGCTCCAAAGAAACCACACGTGATGTTTCCTGTACCTTGTGCGATACATTCTTGATTGGCACTACCTCTTTTTCCTGAAATTTCATCTAAAACTGAAAGTGTTAATAATGATTCGATAACTCCTACAAGCGCAACAATAACTGCATAAGGAAGTACCATGATTAAAGCATCAAAGCTTAAAAGTGTGGTTGGAATTGAAAAGCTAGGAAGCATCCCTTTAAAGTCCGTTAAATTGGCTAGATCACCAACAAGTTTGGTATCCAGTCCTAAGGTAAAAACTACAAGTGTAAAAACTATAATGGCTACTAATCCTGCAGGAACAGCAGCCGTGACTTTTGGTAAAAAATACATTGTTGCCATGGTTCCAAAAATAATTCCGTACATCAATAATTCAGCACCGTCTAAAAATTTTAATTGACTCATGGCAATTACCACGGCCAATCCATTAACAAATCCATGAAGTGCAGGTTGTGGAACTAAACGGATAAATTTTCCCATACGAAAAACACCAATGGATATTTGAATTAATCCAGCAACAATGGCCGTAAGGGTGATGTATTGAATAATTCCAAAAGAGACCTCTTGTGGGGACAAACCTTGCGCTTCCAGCATCATTTTAGCGGATATACTAAGTCCTACAAGAACAATCGCAACTGCTCCTGTGGCTCCTGAAATCATCCCTGGCTTTCCACCCATAATTGCTGTAATAAGACCTAAAATAACAGCAGCGTACAGTCCAACGATGGGGCTTACTTGAGCAATAAATGAAAATGCAATAGCTTCAGGTACTAAAGCAACAGCAACAACCAGTCCCGAGAGTACATCATTTTTGGCTGATTGACCAATAAGTGTTTCTTTAAAGTTTAACAAATTTTATGTTCCTAAAATGTAAATTTAATTTCGCGATTATATCTAAAAAAACCTTAGATTAGTTATGCGATATTTTTTTAAATATACAAATATATTTATTTGTTTCATATCGTAATATTTATAGGAAATTCTTATAATTATGTTATGAAAATGTACAAAAAAATTACTAAATTTTATCTATAAATTATTGACTTTTAGGACTTTTCTATGGCAAACTTAATACTCTTTTATCATTTTGATAAAAAGTATTTTGTGATGTACCGATGCATCAAATTTAAAAAACCTCATTTAAAAGAGGTAAAAAGGATTACTATATGGCATACGCAAGACCAAATTTTAAAGAAAAGTACGACAACTTTATAGGTGGAGAGTGGGTAGCTCCAGTTGATGGAAAATATTTTGAAAACTTTTCATCCGTAGATGATAAACTTATTGCAAAAGTTGCACAATCAAACATAAAAGATATTGATGTTGCAGTAGAAGCTGGATATAAAGCTTTTGAAACTTGGGGTAAAACTTCAGCGACTCAACGAAGTGCAATCTTAAATAAAATTGCAGATAAGATCGAAGAAAATCTTGAAGCGATAGCTATTGCTGAAACTTGGGATAATGGTAAAGCAATAAGAGAAACGATCAATGCAGATCTACCTTTGACCATTGATCATTTTAGATATTTTGCAAGTGTAATTAGAGCAGAGTCTGGAACTACAACGGATTTAGATGCAAACACTGTATCTCAAGAGATTCATGAGCCTTTAGGTGTTGTTGCACAAATTATCCCTTGGAATTTTCCTATTTTAATGGCTGCATGGAAAATTGCTCCTGCAATTGCAGCAGGAAACTGTGTGGTTTTAAAAGCGGCTGAACAAACACCTGTATCTATTATGATTTTAATGGAAGCTATTCAAGATGTAGTTCCAGCTGGTGTAATTAATATCGTTAATGGTTTTGGACCAGAAGCTGGAAAACCACTTGCAACGCATCCAGATATTAGAAAAGTTGGATTTACTGGTGAAACTACTACTGGGAAGTTAATAATGCAATATGCTTCAGAAAACTTAATTCCAGTTACGCTTGAGCTTGGTGGAAAATCACCAAATATCTTTATGCCAAGTATTATGGATAAAGATGATGCGTTTTTAGATAAAGCGATTGAGGGTCTTGTACTGTTTGCATTTAATCAAGGTGAAGTGTGTACGTGTCCTTCACGAGCATTAATCCACGAATCAATTTATGATAAATTCATGGCAAAATGTTTAGAAAGAATTGAAGCAATTGTACTAGGAGATCCTTTAGAAGCTACAACGATGATGGGAGCTCAAGCTTCAAAAGATCAATATGAAAAAATCTTACATTATATAAATATTGGTAAAGATGAAGGAGCAGAACTTTTAATTGGTGGAGAAGCTTACGAAAATGCAGCACATCCTGATGGTTTCTATTTAAAACCAACAGTATTTAAAGGTAACAACAAGATGAGAATCTTCCAAGAGGAGATTTTTGGACCGGTATTATCCGTAACTACATTTAAAGATGAAGCCCAAGCTTTAGAGATTGCAAATGATACACTTTATGGATTAGGTGCTGGTGTATGGACACGAGATGTTCATGAGATGCAATCATTAACTAGAGGAATTGAAGCGGGTCGTGTATGGGCGAACTGTTATCACTTATACCCATCTCATGCTTCATTTGGTGGATATAAAAAATCAGGAATAGGAAGAGAAACTCATATGATGATGTTAAATGCATACAGACATACTAAAAATGTATTAACTTCGTATGATCAAAATGCTTTAGGTTTCTTTTAATGGCTACAAAAAGAGTTGAAGCAACTGCTAAAGCCTTGGAGATAATTGAAAAGTTAAAGGGTGAAAATGGTGAATTAATTTTTCATCAAAGTGGTGGTTGTTGTGACGGTTCTGCCCCTATGTGTTTTCCAAAAGGGGAATTTATGGTAGGCAGTCGTGATGTACGCGTTGGAGAGATTGGGGGCTGTGAATTTTTCATGGCGCCGGATCAATTTGAGTACGTAAAAAATACTCATCTAAGTATTGATATAACAGAAGGTCGAGGTTCAAGTTTCTCTTTAGAGATCCCTCTTGGAGTTCGGTTTATTGCTATTTCTCGTTTATATACGGATGAGGAATTGGCGGGTTTAGAAGATATTGTTTAAACCAATCAAAACCTAACGCACTTGCGTTAGGTTTTTTATGCTATTATTAAATTATATTTATTTTAATAATAAGGCATATCATGAAGTATAAAATCCTTGATAAAATCAGTGTTATAGACTATCTTTTTGAGCAACAAGAGGTGATGCAGTTTTTTGGAGATGATGATTTGGAAGCTAAAGAGATAGGGGATGGAAATCTGAACTATGTTTATCTTGTAAGTTCTGTTCAAGATCCTTCCAAGGCACTTATTGCAAAGCAAGCGGTACCTTATTTGCGTTGTGTTGGTGAAGAGTTTCCTTTAAGCAAAGAGCGCATGAATTATGAGATACGTGCATTAAGAAAGTACAAAAAAATCATTCCAGGGTGTATTCCTGATATATACTACAGCAGTGAAGATATGAGTTTATTGGTGATGCAATATTTGGGTGAACACAAGATCTTACGTTATGATTTGATTGATAAAAAAGTATTTCCAAATTTTTCAGATCATATCTCTACGTATCTTGCACATGTACTTTTTTATACTTCTTCTTTATCTCTTCAAAGTGAGGACAAAAGAGCATTGATTGATGATTTTAATCACAATACTCAATTGTGTAAACTTACTGAAGACTTTGTGTTTACATCGGCCTTTATGGAAGATGAAACCAATGACAACGATAATGTAAAAGATAATGCTCTAGCACAAAAAGTATTTAATGATATGCAGTTTAAACAAAAAGTGTTGGAACTCAAATACAAATTTATGACGCAAAATGATGCTTTGCTTCATGGAGATCTTCATACAGGATCAATCATGCTAAATGAAAATGAAACTTATGTGATTGATCCTGAGTTTGCTTTTGTAGGTCCTTTTGGATTTGATATTGGAGCGTTGTTGGCAAATATGATAAATAACTACATTCATCATCATATTGTAACTAAAGATGAAGAGTATAAACAATGGTTACTCAATACAACACATGAGATATTAGAGATGTTTGATGAAAAGTTTTTTGATCTTTGGGATGCACAAAAAGATTCTGCATTGATTCGTGATGGGTTTATTGATGATTCTACTTTAGAACAATATAAAAGTGGGTTTTTGCAAGGAATTTTACAAGACAGTGTAGGGTTTGCTGGGTGTAAAATGGCTCGACGTGTTTTTGGTGTTGCGGGAGTGCAAGAGATTCGTGGTATTGAAGATAAAGAGTTACGAAATCAAGCTGAAATTATGGCCATTGATATTGCACGAGAATTTGTGCTAAAGTATGACACAATAGAATCTATTGAACAGATTATTCAAATAGTAAAGGATAAAAGTGAACGGTAAATATAAAGCATTATGGATAAATGAGGATAAATTTTTAGAAGTTATAGATCAAACAAAGTTACCTTTTGAATATGAAACAAAAGTACTTAAAACAACGGAGGAAGTTGTCACTGCAATTAAAGATATGACCATACGTGGTGCAGGAGTGATTGGGTCAGTGGCTGCTTTTGGAATCTATACAGCGTGCATGGAAGTGGACTCCTATGAGGAACTAAAGCAAAAAGCGTTATTGATACGAGAGTCACGACCCACGGCAGTTAATCTTATGTGGGCAGTGGATAAGATGATGGATCAATTAAAAGATTCACACGATTTGATTAATGATGCCTTGAAGTTCTCAATAAACATCAGTGATGAAGAGGCACTGGAAACCATAGAGATTGCTAATTATGGTTGCGATATCATAGAAGCCATTTTAAAAGCAAAAAATAAAACCACCATCAATGTTTTAACCCATTGCAATGCTGGGTGGCTAGCCATTGTAGATGAAGGAACAGCTTTAGCTCCTATGTATGAAGCAAAAAGACGTGGCATTGATGTGCATGTGTGGGTGGATGAAACACGACCACGAAATCAAGGGGCGAGTTTGACTGCATGGGAATTGACGCAAAGTGGCATCAATCATACCATCATCGCGGATAACACCGGTGGACATCTTATGCAAGCAGGACTTGTGGACATGGTGATAACTGGAGCGGATAGAGTCAGTGCCAATGGTGATGTGGCCAATAAGATTGGTACGTATCTAAAAGCACTTGCCGCTCGTGATAATGATATCCCTTTTTACGTAGCTATTCCCTCTTCAACATTTGATTTTGATATAAAAGATGGGATGAAAGAGATACCTATTGAGCTTCGAAGTG
The DNA here is from genome assembly GCA_034658775.1 of Campylobacterota bacterium. Lineage (GTDB taxonomy): Bacteria > Campylobacterota > Campylobacteria > Campylobacterales > Arcobacteraceae > JAYEFX01. Next base: position 1,818 of record JAYEFX010000175.1, on the reverse strand, counting down.
GTGATGAGGTGAAATACATGCGTGGTGTTAATAAAGAGGGAAAAGTTACAGAAGTACTTATCACACCAAAAGATTCACCCGCAATTAATTATGGTTTTGATGTCACTCCTGCACGATTGGTTACGGGATTGATTACCAATAAAGGGGTTTGTGAAGCCAATTTTGATAAAATACAAAAAAAATTTAGAGGATAAATAGTGAAAAGTTTATGGGATGATAATGAGGCAAAAAAGTTTACAACAGATCTGGATTTAAGAGTTTATACGTCACGATTACTAGGAAAAGACAGCTCTTTAGTGTTGCATGGAGGTGGAAATACTTCGGTTAAATCTACTGCACAAAATCTTTTTGGAGATACGGAAGATATTTTATACGTAAAAGGAAGTGGTTGGGATTTGGCCACTATTGAAGCTGAAGGGTTCGCTCCTGTTAAAATGGAGATGCTTCTTAAAATGAGTGAACTTAAAGAGTTAGACGATACCAATATGGTGAAATATCAACGTCTTGCCATGACCAACCCAAGTGCTCCAAACCCTTCTGTTGAAGCAATTTTGCATGCTCTTATCCCCTTTAAATTTGTGGATCATACGCATACGGATGCAGTTGTAACGATCTCAAATACCCATGCAGGGGAAGAGAGAATCCGTGAACTTTATGGAAAAAATGTTTTAGTAATACCCTATATTATGCCTGGATTTGTATTGGCTAAATTGATTTACGACATGACACGAGATGTCGACTGGAATCAATTAGAGGGTATGGTATTGCTTAATCATGGTCTTTTTACTTTTGATGATGATGCCAAAAAGTCGTATGAAAAAATGGTTGATCTTGTGGATAAAGCAGAACAATATTTGGATGATAATGGTGCTAAACTGGATATACAAGATGATTCAAGTGATATTACAACCTTGCAATTGGCACAAATACGAAAAGAGGTATCAAATTTAAAAGGCTGTGCAACCATTAGTATTTTAAACGATTCCAATGAGGCGATACACTTTTCAAAGCAAGATATTAAAAACATTTCACAAAAGGGTCCATTGACACCTGATCATGTAATTCGGACTAAAAGAGTTCCTGCAATTTTAAACAAAGAGTACAAGGAGGAGTTGGATGGTTATGTACATGAATACAAAAAATATTTCCAAGCCAATAAAAAAGATGAAACACTTTTAAATCCAGCGCCAAATTTTGCAGTACTTAAAGATAATGGAACCTTGTCTTTTGGAAAAAATACAAAAGAAGCCAATATTATCAAAGATATCAATGACCACACTTTTGAAGCAATTTTAAAAGCTGAAAAATTGGGTGGCTATAAGGCTCTTAGTGCTCAAAATATTTTTGAAGTAGAGTATTGGGAACTGGAACAAGCTAAGTTGAAAAAAAGTGGTAGTGTACCAGAATTTAATGGTAAAGTTGCTCTTGTCACAGGAGGTGCTAGTGGTATTGGTCTGTCTATTGCAAAAATGCTTAACACTAAAGGTGCTGCAGTTGTAGTATTGGATATTAATCCTGAAGTAGAAACACTTTTTTCAAAAGCAGATATGCTAGGAATACAATGTGATTTAACTTCCAGTGATGATATCCAAAATGCAGTGAATCAAACCGTACGAAGCTTTGGTGGAATAGATATTGTGGTAAGTAACGCTGGTATTTTTACTCCAGGTGAAAATCTTGATAGTTTGAGTGATGATAATTGGGATAAAAGCATGGCAATTAATCTGACCTCTCATCAAAAGCTAATCAAATACACTGCACCATTTTTAAAGTTGGGAATTGATCCATCTATTGTCATGGTGGCATCTAAAAACTTTC
>JAYEFX010000174.1:0-1881 GCA_034658775.1 Campylobacterota bacterium | reverse complement strand
GTTGTTTTATTGGGAATTGTGCTTAATTTTCAGACCAGCTCAAACTCTTTGGGGTTGGAACTTCTAAACATGAATGCCTCCCAGACACAAAGTGCCAATGCGGTTACTTCAGTTGTAACGTATTTTCGAGGTTTAGATACTTTAGGTGAAGTGACAATTTTATTTTTATCCATATTTGGTATTGGATTTGGAATACAAAGACTGGATACAAAACACAATATTTTTAGTTACCGAAACAGCTTATTGCAAACGGGAGTCAAAGTGTTGTTTCCATTGATTATATTGTTTGGATTGTACATCATTATTCATGGGCACTTGAGTCCTGGGGGTGGATTTCAAGGTGGTGTTATCATTGGAAGTGGATTTTTATTGATGTTTTTAGCATTTGGAAATAAGTTTAAACTTAATCATACTATCATCGCTTTATTTGAAGCTTTAAGTGGAGCCAGTTTTGTACTCGTTGGAGTGCTAGGGGCTTTGGTAGTGAACCGGTTTTTTGGAAACTTTTTACCACTTGGAAACATGGGAGAACTTTTTAGTGGGGGAGTGATACCTCTAATTTATATATTTGTGGGACTTAAGGTCGCTGCTGAAATCACTGCATTGGTGGAATACTTTATAAGGGTAAAAGATGCTTGAATTTTTTAATCAAACAGCATTTTTACATGTGGTGGTTACTGTTGGGTCGTTCATCATTTTTGGAATAGGTCTGGTGGGTGTTTTAACACGAAAAAATCTTTTTAAAATCTTTTTATCGTTAAGCATTGCAGAAGCGAGCCTGTTTTTATTTTTTATAGGAAGTCATTTTGAGGTGGATAAAACAGCACCAATTGTAGGTGATGGGATACAAATATTTAGCTCCAATATGAGTGATCCAGTACCTCAAGCGATGATTCTTACTACTATTGTAATCGCAATTGCAATCTTGGCCTTGGCGTTATCGTTTGTGGTGAACTATTATAAGTTAAGCTCCAACATGGATATTGACAAGATGGATGAGCTAGGGGAACAGAAATGAGTTTAGTTTATTTTATAGCTATACCATTGATCGCATCATTTTTTACTCCGTTGTATAAAAACTATTTAACCTACATGTCGGTATTGGTCAATTTTGCACTATTAGGTATAGCATTAAGCCTAAACAGTGCTTTGCCTTTGGTTGAATACCTCGCATTTGATTCACCTTTGAGCATCTCTTTTATATGGGATTCATCGTCTGCTTTTTTTGTTCGTTTATTTATTTTTGTGATGTTGTTATTTTCAATTTATAATGTGCATGCAAAAAATTGCAATGCAATGTTTATACTTACAAATCTTTTATTAGTAGGTGTTTTAGGTTTAGTTTTAAGTGGGGATATTTTTAATATCTACATATTCTTTGAGATTGCCAGTATCAGTGCGTATATTTTAACCACACTAAACAAAGATAAAAAAGCATACAGTGGAGCAATTCGCTATATGATTATTGGCTTTATTGCTTCTATATTTTTGTTGTTGGCCATTATGTTGATGTATTTAAATATTGGAAGTTTAAATCTGAGCACCATTGCACAAAGTTTTTCTACTATGGATGAAAAAGTGCAGTTTTTGGTATTGTTGAGTTTATTTATTGGATTTGGAATTAAAGCAGAAATATTTCCCTTGAACTTTTGGGTAGCAGATATCTATCAAGCTTCACAATCAAAAGTGGCTGCATTGTTCAGTTCAATTTTATCCAAATCGTATATTTTTGTATTTTTCCATATTGCGTATATTTTGAATATTGAGGTAAAGTATTTCACTGCTTTGGTACTCATTGGAATTGTCTCTTTTGTCGTAGCGGAGATATCAGCATTAAGCAGCAAAGAGACGAAACGTATTTTTGCTTATTCTACTTTGGGT
>JAYEFX010000173.1:0-1893 GCA_034658775.1 Campylobacterota bacterium | reverse complement strand
AAATATATGGCAAGAAAAGAACTATATGTTTTATCTTGTAGAGTTTAATAGGTGCTTATATACACTTATCAATAAACTTTTTTTGCCCATGAAGTTTAAATGTTATGCGCAAGATCCATAAAGATACTTTTATCTTGCAGTTCTTTGTCAACTAATTGTGATTTATCAAAGTCAATTGAATCCGTAGTTTGTTTTTTTGTATCATTCTATACTCCTACATATTTTATAATAGAAGTATAATAGTTCAAGATGACAACATAATGTCCTGATAACTTTGAAATGGATAAAAATTTTATCTACTTGTTAATAATGCCTAAAATCAGCCATAGCTATCAAAAAGTAGCAAGCATTAATTTAAAATACAATCTACTCACTATTTATAACTAAAAATTTAAACTTGTAAAATATCTTTAATTTTGCTAAAATATTAACTGAATATTAAAGGATTTTACATTGAAAGAAAAAATATCAATTAAACAAAGAGTATCAAATAAAATTAATGAACATATTGAAAAAGGCACATCGGTTAAAGATTATCTCGAAGATTTGATTGTTCCAAAAACCTATGGAAGTTTTCGAATTTATGCAAAAAGTATCCAAGATGCGTTAGTAGAGTATGCAAATCAATCTGATTTAACCCCTGAAAATATCCAATACATTAACCAATTGATGGAAAAAAAACGAAAACAAAAGGTTATCATTTCAAAAAGTAAAATTGATTTTGAAAGCTATTTTGAAAAACTGCAACTCAGTTTAGATTATGCCCCTGAGGCATTGGACCAAAGTAAGCTTAATGTACTTTTCATATTGCCATTTTTTCATAAACCACAGATGGTTGAAGCATTTAGATTGGTTCTTAGTAAAACTACAGTAAAAGAGGCTGGTGCTGGATATATCTTAAAAACAACCTATGAACCAAATTTAGAAGAAAAGAATTCAAAGAATCATACAATCCAAAACTATTACATCTATTTTAAATCTTATGGTGACATCTATAAAAAAGCACTGGAGCATTTAAAACAAACCAAAAATGATGGAATGCTAATCGATGTAGGAACACAGCAAATTAATAATGCGTATAAAATAATTGGCAAAGACTTAGAAAATGAATTAAACCCATTTACCAATGAAAAAGCAAATGATATCAGTCCTCTAACTGCAACAAAAATTGCATTTCAAAAGTCGCCTATTAGTAAAGAATTTTTCTTCTTATAGTTGATTGGTCAATTTCATTTTCTGATCTGCATTATCATTATTTTATCAGAATTATTCTGTTTTAGATGGTTCAGTTTTTGGGGAGGCTTACAATATCTTAGAGTATAAATAAATTTAAAGTAAAAATTCTTGTATATTTACATTAAGAAGTACTGATAATTTAATCAAATGCTCAAGATTAAAATGCTTTCCTTGCGTACAATTTTCTGCATTAGTGTAAAATGTTGCTGTAGTAAATCCCATTGCCAATGCCAATTCTTCTTGTGTAATCTTTTTTTCTTTTCTAATTTTTTTAATATTTCTAGAAATTAGAGTATATTGCTCTTCAATAAACTCTTCTGAGATATCAGAATATTTTTTCATAATATAACCTATAAGTTAAGTTTTTTATTAGAATCTTATAGGTAAAATCTTTTTTATGTTATAACCATATGGTGATTTTATAATTTAAGAAATAAGGATTACTATGAAATATTTGATTATATTTTGTATAACAACCACATTTATTTTTGGAATGGGAGTTGAAACTCTTAATTATAATAAAAAAGGTGCTTATAGTTATTGTCAAACATTATCCTTTCAAATAGCGCAAAAGAATGGTATCGATGTGGCTACATTTAATCAAGTATGTCTTAGCTTGATTGAATATCCATTTACTTATCCACATTCCCCCAATGA
>JAYEFX010000172.1:0-1893 GCA_034658775.1 Campylobacterota bacterium | reverse complement strand
AAATGTTATGCCGAGGGAGGAAAAGTAGCACTTAGTGTTGATGCTTCACTTAAAAATACACAGCAAAAAACATTTGTAAAAATCGATGTCTCAAAAAACATCCAATGGTATTTTCCAAGCATGATAGATCCTCAAACAAAAAAAGAAAAACTCTGTACTCTACGACTTAACAAGGCAGGAACAGGAAAGCTAAAAGTTACAATAAATGATACAGAGGTTTGGAGCAAGCAAGTCATTGCACATCCTTTTATCAGCATTGATATTCCATGGATGAATTTTAACCTAAAAGAAGAAGATTCCATTCGTATCGAATTTCAGGAGTAAGTTTTTACTCCAAGAAATCAGTAAAAACAGCTGTTGCTCCATAATCAAAAAATCTTTTTTTATCTTTTGACGCATTCACCGTAAAAACATTGACAAAAAAACCTGCACTGTTTAATGTTTCAATCAATTCTTTATTGGCTATAGTAATTCTAGGATGATACAATTGCGTAGGGATCGATTTTAGATACGGTATTAAATCTTTTGGATGCTCATTCTCTTGAAGTGCTGCGGTTGCAATATATGGAGCCATTTTATAAAACTCTTTAAGATATTGATGATTAAATGAAGATATCAATACTAAAGATGCCATATCAAGCTGCTTAATGATGGAAAAAACCTCTTTTGCGGCACAAGAATCAAAAGCAGTATCGCGCATATCTTTTATCTCAACATTAACGGGCATTTGATGTTTTTTACAAAATAGTAACACCTCTTTTAATGTTGGGATTCTTTGAGTGGGTAAAGTACTTAAATACTCTTTGGATATCTTATTTTTTTTGATGCACTCAAAAGGATCTGCATCCATAAACCAAGAAGAAAAATCCAACTTTTGCAGCTCTTCATAAGTATAATCCACCACTTTATAAGGTGCTTTAAACTCTTTATGTTTTACCGCATCACTGGTTCGCTCAAGCGTATCATCATGAATAATAACCGCCACACCATCTTTAGAAAAACCAACATCAAGCTCAATAGCATCTGCTTTTTCTAATGAAGCTTCAAAAGCGATCATGGTATTTTCAGCATAATGAGATCGTGCTCCTCGGTGAGCAATGAGGATGTTTTTTTTAGTAAAATTATTCCAAAAAGTTTGTTTAGTATTCATTGGGTATATAGATCATCTCTTCACTTAAAAATTCATGATTATGAATGAACGTTAAGTCATCCTCTAGTGTAACCACACTGTACATCGGTTTCTCTTCGGTTGTTAAATAATCTTCGTCACTGTTAGGTGTGTACGCAACTTGAAAGTTGGTACTGCGTGTGGTGCTTACCCCAACCCCTTTATAGTTCGCATTGATGATTCGATGAAGATGTCCTGTAAAGATATGTTTCACATTTGAGTATTTTGAAATCAGATCCCAAAACTCTTTTTTATTTTTATACGGGGCATTTTTTTCCATCCATGGAAGCTGTGATTTTAAAGGAAAATGATGCATAAAAAGATATACATTTTTATTTTTACTTTTGTCAAGCTGCTTTTTAAGCCAATTAAGCCGCTCTTGGCACAGTGTTCCAAACTCTTCATTGTCAATGCGTGTATCTAAAAAAATAAAAACTTTTTTTTCATATTTCTCAACGTATTGCACGTATTTTTCTTTTTTACACAAGTCAAAAAATTGATTGAAAACCTCTTTATTGTCATGATTTCCAAGAATTAGATGGACGGGTATTTTAAAATCATCCAGTAACTTTTTAAGCTCAATATACGATCCCTCTTTACCGCTGTTTGCCAAATCCCCCGTGATGGTTATAAAACTGGCATCACTGTGGTTTTTTTCAATACTGTGCAGTGCCATCTCCAATCGGTGATTGGTATCCAAGCCAAATCGATTTGGCTTTATGGAT
>JAYEFX010000171.1:0-1912 GCA_034658775.1 Campylobacterota bacterium | reverse complement strand
ACTAGATTTGTATAAAACTGAAGAACAAGAAGCACAAAAACTGGGTATCACCATAAAAGCGCATGATGCTATTGGTGATGTTCTAGTAATGAAGCTATTTTTATCCAAACTTGTAGCCAAAGCAAAAGAGCTGTACCCAAATACCAACATCATGGATAAGCTTGTAGAGCTAACCACTACTCCTGTATTTATTCAAACCTTTAAATTTGGTAAGCATCGAGGTAGAAGTACCACTGAAGTGGCAAATGAAGATGCTGGATATCTAAACTGGATGAGAGATAACATGAAAGATCTTGATGAGGACATGAAATATACTTTAGACACACTGCTTTCATAGTTTCATCAAAAAACATACAACCACAATGAAAACACTATAAGCAATCCATTTAAAAGCATAAAACTTTTTTTGCTTTTGATGGACAATAAAGACAAAACAACATAAAGTACCAACACATAAAAGGGTGTAATTTTAGAACTGGTTTCAAACTTTAGATTCAATCCATATTCGATCCCAGCATCCAATAATCCACCATAACCAATAAAATGCAAAAAGAGTTCAAGTGGATAAAACACTGTAAATACCAATGTCAACAAAGGTGAAAAAAGCTGTGCCAAAGAGGTAACATCAAAAAAATAGTGCACAATAGGGTCCATGGCCAAATAGATCCAAATATTAAATGCAAAAAATTGAACAATTTTAGGCAAAGATATAAAATAGTGTAAAAATAAAAAGATATAAAATACACCACTAATAGAGAACCAAAAAGACAAAGAGAACGTCAAGGTTGGAAACAAAACTAAAACAATAAAAATCACCAACAACAATGTTTCAAACGATATAATCTTGATGTGTGAACGTGCAAAAAAGATACCCAATATCAACATTATAAAAGCACGTAAAAGAGAGGGTACAAAACCTGTCAAAACCAAATACATACCCAATAAAATACCAACCATAACTAATAAATCAAATTTTTTATTTCGATAAGGAAAGTATTTTTGATGAATAAATTGATAAGGGTAATACAACATAAAAAACAAAATTCCACTTAAAATAGACAAATGAAAACCAGATATAGCCACAAGATGGGATATACCAAACAACGCACACTGTTCACGTAAAACTTGATTAATAGGAACAGCTAAGAATAATGCATTAAAGAGTCGTTGAATCGTGGGGTTTTCATGCTGATTTTCTATGAAAGAGGAAAGTTCTTGAATCGTGCCCCTATTAGGTATAGAGTATAAATTAAAAGACAACCCATAAAAACCCTTTAAATACTCAATAAAGCTTATCTTTTTAGTGATCAAATAACCTTTTACATAATCGTTTTGATTAAATTTTTCATTCGATTTTACAGAAGTAAAAAAGGTAAAATCATCGGTATCAATTTTTATCACTTGATATATTTCTTTGGGGTAAATATTAGATATCTTACCTTTAAAGACAAACAATGGTTCTTTTTTAAAGTCATTGTATTGAGCATATTTATAACTTAGGTGCAATCCAAAAAAAAAGATAAAGATTGATGACACAACTATCCATTGTCGTATATTCGTAATAAATGGCAAAAAACTTCCTATATAACTTTATTGATTATATATTAATATCTTTTTGCTAAATCATTGTTGAATAAAAGCAAACTTTAATCAAGTTTTCATTATAATCCCATCCTATTTTAACCATCGAGTGGGTTCTTAGCTCAGTTGGTTAGAGCACTCGGCTCATAACCGAGTGGTCCGGAGTTCGAGTCTCCGAGAACCCACCACTTACAATTCTTATCAAATCAGACTTTATCACATTATAATGGGTGTTCACTTTGCCAACTCAAGTAATAAGTGCAATTAATTCATCATTTTTAGAGTAATAATTTTTATTATTGATGGTTGGTAATTTATGCTATGAAAATTG
>JAYEFX010000170.1:0-1919 GCA_034658775.1 Campylobacterota bacterium | reverse complement strand
GAAAAATAAACATAGCAGCCCGATATTTTCTGGCGCCGGATATCATCTCTTCGATAAAGACAAAATAATGGTTCTTTTACGGCAAGATGCAACAAACTTTCCAGTTCACGTGCACTAAAGCCTGCTTCGCAATTATTCACAAAAGCTTTTACAGTTTGCATTAACGTACCATATCTGGAAAATAATACTGATTCAAATGACCATAATCCTTGTGAATCAAAATCAGCTATTTCATCCAGCGTATAATATTTACCCCTATGAGAATAACTGCTATGGTAGGATAACTTCAGTAATTTTCGGATTACAGTCATATTAACATAGGTTCCCAAAGCGGTTTGCAATTCGGACATTGTTGCAATTTTTTGCTTTACCAGCAAGTCTTTGATGCTTTTGGTGTGATACGTTTTGGTTCTCATAATGTTATAATTCCTCCTATTTTAAATAGAATAGGCAGAATTCTAACATTTGTCAATAAATAGTTTCTAAGATTCTCTTATCGTTAGGGTTGAGATTTTTATAAATTGTCATTTTGATTCTTAATTGTAACAACAAATTCTAAAAAAACAATAGTTATAAAATGCTCTAAAATGCTTTTAATCGTTGATTTATATGTATTAGCGTGTCAATCAAAGAAGTTGACATCTCACAAAGACGATGTTACAATCCAGAAAATAAATCAATAATATTCTGGATTGTAACACATGAAAAATAAATCGATTGATTCTGAATTGTTGTTAAATTGCCTAAATAATAAGAAAATAATGACAATTGGTGAACTAAAAAGCACCTTGAGAACTCAATGCAGAATGACAGTGTTTAGAAAATTATCAATATTGGGTTATATCTCAAGCTATTCTCACAGTGGAAAGTACTACTCCTTGAAAAGAATAGCCAGATACAACAAATATGGGATATGGTCATACAAGTCAGCTTTATTTTCAAAAAATGGGACCCTTCAGAAAACAATTAAATTCTTGATTGACAGTTCAACACAAGGATACACGGCATCTGAATTGAATAGTATTGTAAAAGTTAAAGTTGAGGATGCGTTGTTGGAACTTGTAAAAAACAAAATCATCATTAGAAAGAAAATATCGGGAATTTACATTTATTACACAACAGCTTCTAAATTACGCAAAAAGCAAGAGCTAACGAGACTAGGTCAGATACAGTATCCGGATGAAGAGATGAAACCTGCTGTTTTAATGAATGAGCTGAAGGCAGCATTGATAATTTTCTTTTGTACTCTCAACGAAAAGCAGCGTCGATTATATGCGGGCTATGAAGCTTTGAAAATTGGTCATGGTGGAGATAAACGGATTGCACAACTACTTGATTTAGATCAAAAGACAGTTGCCAGAGGCCGGCAAGAACTTTTAGGTGGAAAAGTTAATGTCGATAGTATTCGAAAATCAGGTGGTGGTCGAAAACAAATCAAAAAAAAATCCCAAATGTGATAAAAAAAATTGCAGAGTTGATGAAATATGAAACAGCCGGCGATCCAATGAGTAGTTTAAAATGGACGAGAAAGACTACTCAGAAAATCGCAGATGCACTTGATACTATCGACATAAAAATAAGCAAAACCACAGTAGGGAAGATTTTAAAAGATTTAGATTTTTCACTAAAAACCAACATTAAAGGGATTTCAAATGGTGGTAAAGCACTGACAAAAAAAGAAAAAGAAGATCGTAACATACAGTTTGAGTATATTAGTGAAATGCGTCAGCAATTCAATAAAAAGAAAAACCCTTCAATTAGCGTAGATACTAAAAAGAAAGAACCGGTAGGAAATTTTAAAAATCCAGGGACGAGATATAGGCGCGAGGGTGACTTAACAAATGATCATGATTTTTTGACATATGCAATAGGCAAAGCTGCTTTGTACGGTATTTTTGATGACAAAGAAAACAATGCAT
>JAYEFX010000169.1:0-1924 GCA_034658775.1 Campylobacterota bacterium | reverse complement strand
TATTTTAGGAGATTTGTCCCTTGCAGGAAAAGAGCATCAAAATAATGTAATTGTAAAAAATTCCAACCCTGTGAATTTTTTTGACAATAAGATGCATGGAGTACTGCTGTACGGGATCAACAGCAGTGGAAAATCATCGCTTATGAAATCATTGGGAATATCGGTTGTTTTAGCGCAAGCTGGGTTTTTTGTTCCCGCTCGTTCTTTCCGTTTTTCATTGTTTGATTCCTTGTTTACACGAATCTCTGGTGCGGATAATATTGCAAAAGGTCTATCCTCTTTTGCTGTAGAGATGCTGGATTTAAAAAATATATTTAATCGGGCCTCTAAACGCTCCATCATACTAGGAGATGAGATATCGCACTCTACAGAAACCATGAGTGGGATTAGTATTGTGGCTTCGGCCATACTCAAACTTGCTAAGCTGGAGTCTATTTTTGTATTTGCTACGCACTTGCATCAATTACCTCATTTAGAAGAGATTGAGAAACTTAAAAACATCATCTGTTTGCATTTAAGTGTGATGTATAAAGATGATGAAGATAAATTGATCTTTGATCGAAAACTCTCCTTTGGAAGTGGAAGCAGTATTTATGGATTGGAGTTTGCAAAATCCTTGCACATGGACGCTGAATTTTTAAAAGTGGCCAATGATATTCGTAAAAAAATTACCGATGATTATGATGGATTAGAAAGATTAACCCAGAAAAAACAAAGCAAGTACAATAAAGATCTTTACATGAGTGCTTGTGCGATTTGTGGCAAACCTGTTGATGAGGTACACCATATACAAGAGCAGCAAAAAGCCAATGATCGTGGTTTTATAGGGCACATGAATCAAAACCATAAATTTAACCTTATCCCTTTGTGTAAAAAACATCATAAGATGGTACACGATGGAAAAATCAATGTCAATGGATTTGTAACTACTTCAAAAGGTTTAGAGCTGCATTACTCAAATGTAGAAAAATAAATCTAATAGATAGGTTCTCATTATTTTTTAGAACAACTTGTCTATACAACTTGTAACCAACCTGTAACCCTCTTATTCTATACTTCTGTTATCTAAGTTGTCTATACAACTAAAAAAGGAAGAAAGTGTCTAAATTATTTGAATATGAAATTATTTATCATCATTTAAAAGATTTGATAAATAATGATTTATCACAAAATGACAAACTTCCATCAGAAAATAAACTATGTACTAAATTCAATAGTACACGATCAACAGTAAGACAAGCAATAGCAAAACTAAAAAATGAGGGTTTAATCTATTCCAAAAAAGGTAGTGGTAATTTTGTTACTCCAAATAAAATAAGATATGAACTGTCACCAACTACTTCATTTACAAATGAGATACAAAAATTAAATAAAATCCCCGCTTCTAAAATATTAGATTTAGAAATGATACAAGCAGATGAAATATTAGCACAAGAGTTTAATATAGATATAAAATCACCACTTTTAAAAGTAAGTATTCTTAGATATGTGGATGATATACCATTTTTATTTACAATATCATATTTAAACTCATCAATCCTAGAAGATATTGATAAATTTATTAAAGAATATGAATCATTAACACAACTGTTTGTAGATGAATACTCTATTCAAACGGTTAGAAATCATTCAGAAATAGACATAATAGGTGCAAATCCATATATAAGTGAAAAGTTAAATATGCAAAGTCATATGCCACTTATTAAAATATCTAGCAGTTCAATAGATAAAAAGACAAGTCAGGTAATAGAGTATTGTGAATCTTATTTTAGAAGTGATATGGCAAAAATAGTTATAGATTATACAGGAGAAAAATAAAATGATAAAAATGAAAAGTTTAACCTTAGGTTATAAAAAAGAGAAGATTTTAAATAACCTTGATTTGGAAATTGAAAAAGGTGAATTTATAGGAATTATTGGACCA
>JAYEFX010000168.1:0-1928 GCA_034658775.1 Campylobacterota bacterium | reverse complement strand
AATGACTAAAGAGTTGGTGTATCTGGTTCAAACAGATACTACTGCTGGTTTTTTATCCAAAAGTGATGAAAAACTGGCCCATCTTAAGCAACGATCTAAAGATCAAAAAACACTTCAAACACTGGACTCTTTTACTACGCTAAAATACAATACACGTATCCCTAATAAGTTTAAACGCTTTGTTCGAAGATCCAATAAAACAACATTTATTTATCCGAATAAAAAAGCATTTAGAGTAATTGACCCCAATGATAAACATCATAAATTTATACAAAAATTTTCTACAATGTATTCAACTTCTGCAAATAAAACAAAAGAAAAATTTAATCTTGATTTCGCATTGAATAATGCAGATATTACTGTGGAAGACAAATATAACTTTAGATGTACTGAATCTTCCCAAATTGTGCTCTTAAGCACTCAAAAAATGTGTTGCATTAGATAATCATTAGTTATTATTTAGTACAATGATAGCTAATTATACTAAATAGGTTTAAAATGACTGTCAAAATTGATCTACCCCATAATAACGATTACAATATCTACATTGAAACATTACAAAACATTACTTTAGATACAAAAGTAGTGATTGTAACTAACCCAACAGTAAGTGCACTCCATCTTGAGTATGTTCAATCTAAGATTCAAGCTAAAACATTAAGTGTAGTGAGTGTTCCTGATGGTGAACAGTATAAAAATATGGAAAGTATTGATATCATTTTAACCCATTGTTTTGAGCAAAAACTTGATCGAAAATCTATTTTAATTGCTCTTGGTGGTGGTGTGATTGGTGATATGACGGGATTTGCAGCATCTATGTACCAAAGAGGTATTGATTTTATTCAAATTCCTACAACCTTACTTTCTCAAGTAGATGCAAGTGTGGGTGGAAAAACAGGTGTAAACAACAAATTTGGTAAAAACCTTATTGGTGCTTTTTGGCAACCCAATGCAGTGCATATTGACCCCTATTTTTTGAGTACCTTACCCCAAAGAGAGTTTGGTGCAGGTGTGGCAGAAGTTATCAAAATGGCTGTAACATTTAATGCTGACTTTTTTACTTGGTTGCAAAATAATCGTTTGGACACTGAACAAAATATTCAAATAGCCATACAAAAATCTGTTCAAACCAAAGCATGGGTGGTTTCACAAGATGAGAGAGAAAGAGGTCTTAGAGCTGCTTTAAATTATGGGCATACTTTTGGTCATGTGGTCGAAAATGATACCAATTACGATACTTATTTACATGGTGAGGCTGTAGGGATTGGAATGTGCATGGCTAATGATTTGGCTGTAAAAATTGGTTTGATGGATGAGGATCAAGCTTTAAGTGTTAAGAGCCTACTGCAAAGTTATAATATCCCAACACAATATACCATTAAAGATGCGGAAGATTTTTATGAGCATTTTTTCTTGGATAAAAAATCGCTTGATAATAAAATAAAATTTATTTTACCTGTTGGTATTGGGGAGTGTAAAATTACTCATGAGATTGATAAGTCGCTTGTGATTGAAGTGTTAAAGGAATTTTCCTCTTGAAACATTTAGTTTATTTTTATCTTGCATGTACACTGTTAAGCACTTTAAATGCACAAGAACCTACTTTTGAAGCTGAAATTCCAGCTGTAACTTTACAAGAGGTGTCTCAAGAGATTCAAAATCAGACAAAAAAACAGATTGTTGAAGCAAAGAAAAAAATTGAGCTGGAAGAAAAGCTAAAAAAACAACGTTTAATTGACGAAGAAAATGAAAAAAAACTTATACAATTAAATCTAAATTTAGAAGAGATTGAACAAGAATTAAAAAACAATATTTGGCTTAAACGATACAGTAATTATCGTACCTACAGAGCTATTGAAAAAGAGCTTGATGAAACACAAGAGGAGTACAAGAGACTTTCAAAATCAAATCTAAATAAAGCCAAAGAG
>JAYEFX010000167.1:0-1937 GCA_034658775.1 Campylobacterota bacterium | reverse complement strand
CTCTATTCTTATAAACCCGGAAATTTTTTTCTAATCCGTCCAAGATGTTGTGCCAATAGTTTGCGCCGTAAAACCCCAAGTTCTTTTTTGTCACTTTGCAAAGTTGTAAGAATTTGATCGATTTCATCAACTACTGATTGTACCTCTTCATGCCAACTTCCCTTGTCAAGTACGGCACACCACAACCTGATAGTAAGGTCATAAAGTGATTCAGAAATATTTTTGAGTACTGGATTGTTTGCACTATCATTAAGAATCGTCCTCAACTCTCGATCTATTGCTACCAGGGCAGCCCTGTCCTTCACTTCAAATAATTTCTTGCATTGCTGATGCAATGTTACCAGCTGCTGTAGATGCTCTTCGGTTGCGTGCTCAGCGGCAAGCTTTCCAACCATCTCCTCGGTACCAAATCGCACCTGATATGCGTTCATAATTTTCTGAAATTCAAGTTCTGTAACCATGGTACCAGTACGTGGCAATACCCGAACCAACTGGTCCCACTCTAATCGATTTAATACTTCACGCAGGGGGGTGCGACTAACACCAAATTCCTTGGCCAAAACTTTTTCATTCAAAATACAGCCAGGAGAATACTCCAAGCATAAAATTCGATCTTTGATCGTATTATAAATATCGTTATTCATAAGATAATTGCCTCTATTTCAGGGTTCTCTGAGCTTCATCTCTCTCAGAAGAGAAGCCCTTAAATTGATGAATAAAGTGTTGCGCTGCCGGTATTTTATTTTTCCGAATCAGGTATAGCAGCGAAGATTTTTATTATCAAGCTCCATTTTGTAGCAAGGAGAGTGTTCCACGCTAGAACTCCATAACCGAAGCTAACCCTCGCTGTAATCCAACTAAGCCACCAACCTTTCTTACGCCCAGAAGGGCACCATCTACATAAGGTTGGGCACTTGTTCCGGCCTCATGCTTTATGACAAGCTTTTGGTCGGCCATGCCAAAGATCACATCATTCGAAAGTACATAACCCGGAAGTCGAATTGCGTGTACTTGAGTCCCATTGAGCCGAGCGCCGCGTATTCCCTGTGGCCCCTGTACTTCATCGAGAGGGACGTCGAGACGGGATTCGCCGATTTTGGAAAGGCGATATGCTAATTCTCGTGCGGTTCCGCTCGGTGAGTCTATTTTAGTGGAACTGGCGTAATCAATAATCTCCCAATGGGGGATATGCTTTGCGGCTATTTCTGAAAACTTTTGAAAAAGAACTGCTGTTAGTGAGAAATTTCCGCAGGCCAAAACTCCCTTTTCTGCTGTTCGTGCGGCCTTATCGATTTCCCGATAGTCATCTTCACTCAAGCCAGAGGTGCCGACTAGCACATGGCAGCCTTGCTGGAGAGCAAGTAAAATATTGTCTTTGGCAACATTGGGCTTGGTGTACTCAATGAAAACTTCTGGGTTGGTAAACAAACACCATCGCCCGCGGTAGAGAATCTGACATTTACCATCCCCACTGGAGAGATATGCACAATCGTTGGTCCTTCTGGTTGTGGTAAGACCACGACGATGAAGATGGTCAATCGACTGATCGAACCAACCGGTGGGGAAATCTACGTGTTGGATGAGCGCGGCGAGATGCGCAACGTGCTCGAGATAGATCCCATCCTCCTGCGACGTAGTATTGGCTATATTATCCAGCAGATCGGGCTTTTCCCGCATCGCACTATTCTGGAGAACATCGGCACGGTCCCCCAGCTATTGGGGTGGGACGAAGTGCGCATCCGCCGGCGAGCCGAGGAACTACTCGAAATGATGAATATGCCCCTCGAATTCCTGGACCGTTACCCTCACGAATTATCGGGCGGGCAGCGACAGCGTATAGGTGTGGCGCGCGGCATGGCCACCGACCCGCCGGTTATGTTGATGGATGAGCCTTTCGGGGCCATTGACCCCATCAACCGCAACCTGCTGCAGAACGA
>JAYEFX010000166.1:0-9895 GCA_034658775.1 Campylobacterota bacterium | reverse complement strand
ATTGCTTGACCTGGCATTACGGATGTTCCCCATCTAAATCCTGGAGAAAATGAGATATCCGCATCATTGATCTCAATCAATGCATCACAAATAATCTGATCCCAAGAACCATTAAAGTTACCACGTCTGTATAGTGTTACATCGGTAGTCGCAATCTCTCGTTCAAGTTTTTTGATGTATGGAGCTCGTACTGATTTGATGTACTCTTTCATCTGCTTTTCTTCTTCAATCAAATTAGAGAAAATTGGAAGAAGTGTAAATTTATGATCAACAACTTTACCATTTTTAATATCTAAATCAAGAACGTTTAAGAATTTACCATTTGATCCTGCATTACATACGTATGTCATACCTTCTGCATTTTTAACAGGAACAGCTTCAGGAATACCATCATGAGTGTGTCCACCCATAATAAAATCAATTCCCGTACATACTTCTGCCATCTTTTGATCAACATCAAATCCATTATGAGAAAGAACGATAACCGCATCTGGTTTTTCCTCTTCTCGTACTAAATCAACTGTCTCTTGCATCTCAACTTCTTTGATACCAAAAGTCCAATCTGGGATATTTCTCTTTGGATTTGCAATAGTAGTATATGGGAATGCTTGACCAATAATAGCCACACGTGCTCCCCCCATCTCTTTGATTGTGTACGGTTTAAAAGCATGTCCACTATCTTCATCAAAAGCAGGTGAACCTTCCATAAGAGCATCATCTTTTACAAAGATATTTTGTGCTAAAAATTCTGCATCAAGCTCTTTTACATTGGCCAATATTTCTTCAGCTTTATACGTAAATTCCCAGTGACCAACAGCAACATCAACACCTAATTGATTCATCGCTCCAACCATATCTCTACCTCGAGTGTAAAGAGCCGTTGCGCTTCCTTGCCAAGTATCTCCACCATCCATCAATAGAGTTTTTTCTTTTCCATAATCATCTCGTAAATAGTTGATTACAGTTTTAAGTTGTGCAAACCCACCAACTTTTCCCATAGCTGCTGCATGTTTTTCAAAATTAATTGAAGAGTATGCATATTCTAATCGTTTATTTCCTTTGATTCCATAATAGTCCATTAATTTTTCACCAACAATATGTGGTGGCTTACCAAAGTTTGAATGGAACCCTAAGTTTACACTTGGCTCTCTAAAATATACTGGCAACAACTGAGCATGACTATCTGTCATGTGCATCAATCGAACATTACCAAATTTTTGCAATTTGTAATAATCTTCAGTTTTTTTTGTGTCTGGCAATCTCATGTGTGAATTTGCAAATATTGGTGCAGTACCCGCTAGCATTGCTGACATGTATATAAATTCTCTTCTACTTAGTTTACTCATTTAAAATCTCCTTGTCTTTTAACCCAAAAAAGCCAAGTTTTACCTTGGCTTAGCTGATTTATTGTTTGTTATGTTTTACTATTAATATTTAAAACCATCACCAGGAACTGCAAGTCGCCATTCAGCTTGACCTTCAGCTTTTTGTTGTAATGCTGCAATTGCAAACTTACACGCTCGTTGGGCTGCATAAGTCACAGTAAACGTATTTTTAGTATCTTTACCTTTATAGTTTTTAGGCTTAATTGTTTTAGCTCCAGTTTTTACCGCTTCTTGCAAAGCAGCAATCGCCGTAGAGTTATTAACACCCAATCTTCTAAATTCAACACCCTCTTTTATAGCTACAGCATTGTATTGTGCAGCTGTTGCAATAACTTTTTCAAGTCCATTTGCCTCTACACTACATACTTTTACGGTATCCATTTTTGCAGCTGTTGCTACACTTGGAGATGCATTAACGCACCCTACTGTTGATAATACTAATCCTGCTGCTAATGTTACGCTGTATAATTTTTTCATAATATCCACCCCTACTTTCTTACGTCTGGACCGTCAACGTTCATTCCATTTGACATATATGCCATGAAATAAAGTAGCTCTTTCATCCATTTACTGTTTGTTTTGTGAGGATTCTCACCTTGATCTTTATTACAGCCTTCCATTCTTCGCTCTAAAGTTCCAAGTCCATTACTGTTCTTATCTTTAGCTCCCCATTTAAGTCTAAACACAGGGAAGTGTGTAGTATGACCTAGTAACTGAGATAAACTCTCATTTCGAACTCGTTTACCAGCACCTTGAACATGACACGTAGCACATGAAAGATTTAAGTAACCTCGTTCAGTATAATACTCTTGCTTACCACGCTCATATGCAGCTGCTGCTTCGGCACTTTGAATTTTGATGTTCACTTTTTTCTCAGCTTCCATTGTAGAGTAAGAGATAAACGCTTGTAAATTAGCCATTTTCCCTTTTTTCTCACCCCATTTTTTCTCACCTGCAGCAACAACACAAGCGTTGATAGCAGATGTTAATGTAACAACCTCTTTCTTAGCATCATCAAAATAAGGATAATCTCCACCAATTGTTACATCAGGAAAACATGCTTTTAATGCAGCACTATTCTCATAGATCTCTTCACCAGCTTCTACAAAATCTTCATAAGGTGGCATCTCTTTGATCTCATCATATGAAAATTTACCTTGCTTAGAAAATGCATAGTTTCCTATAGCAAACTCTTCGGCTTTGATACCAGCTACAATATTGTTTTTCAATTCATCATCTGTTGAATATGGGAAAAAACTATATCTATCTTTTACAGGGTCAGCAAATTTTGCTACCGTATAAGCCTCTAGTGCTTTTCTATCTTTTTCTGCTTGAGCGTTGAAATCACCTGCATTCAAAGTACAAGTTGCAACCGCTACTAAAACAGAAGATTTTACAATTTTTAATAACATCCGTTCTCCTTTGGTATGTGCTTAAATAATTACTTTCGTAATTATTTAATTTTTTTCTTATCTGTTCTTGTGTTACCTTTTAAGTCTGTCCAAGTAAATTCTAACTCTTTACCTTTGTTCTCACCTTTGAACTTAAACTGTACAAATGGATTTTTTGATAAAAATTGACTTGTTGATGCTTCATACACGATTGCACCGTCAACTTTTGCTACCATGTATGTAATAAAATTTGCTTCTTTTTTAGCTTTTTCAGCTTCACTATAACTCATCATTGCATGGTTAGCCATAACCTTTGCAGTAGTAACACCTTTTTTTTCTTTTGCTTTAATTCTTGATTTCTTTGCCATTTTATTCCCTTTATTTTATTCTATTTTTATTTTATTTTATTTTTTACTATTTTGTCTAACGTTTGAGGGGTTGAATCAACCTCCACAACCACCTGCAGTTACTTTAATAGTTTTGCTTGCTGCATATAATTTACCATCTGCTTGAACTACTGCTGTTACGGCACCAGTTTTTGCCATTTTGATTCTTAATTTATAATCAATGATTCCATTTGCAGGAACAGTAAATACGGCTACAGTTGCTTCAGGATTCGCATCTTGGAATACGGCTACTGTTGAACCAGCTAATTTAGAGGTTACATGAATTGGTACAACTGCACCATTTTCAGCGATATCTGGACCTTTAAGTTTTACCTTACCTTTTGTTGTTGCAGACGATCCAAACAATTCATTCATTGCTGCATCTACTTTTGTTGCTGACCATGCTTTTGGTTTTGTTGCTCTAAAGTCAACTGCACTTAAACTTGCTGGTACTAATGCAACCGCAGCTACACCTAAACCTAAACTTAAAAAATTTCTTCTATTCATCTTTATTTTCCTTTTATTTTATTTATTTAATTGTTTTTAAATACGCAACGACTGCTTTAATTTCACCATCACTTAACCAACCTGTTTTACCAAATGCTGGCATAGCAGAGATTTTAGTACCTCGTGCTGCGTAGATGTCATAAACTGTATCGTACAATGTTTTATCATCCCAGTATGAAAGTCCCATTAGTTTTGGTCCAAAGCTTCCTGGATCGTTGATGTTTTTACCTTCAGCACCGTGGCAGGCTAAACAGTTTCCCTCTTTTTTACCGTTGAAAATCTTTTCACCTTGCTTCACTAGATCTGCATTTGCAAATCCAGATGTCGCAAGTAATCCACTTACAGCAGATGCTACTAATAAACGTTTTACTATCTTCATATCCTATCCTTTTTATTTACTTGAATTGATCATAAAATCAATCACTTCTTTCATTTGCTGGTCAGACAAGTCCATGTTTCCACCACGTGGTGGCATAGCGTTAAGTCCATTAATACCGTTATCATAAACAGTTTCAAGTCCTTTTTGCATCAATTCAGCCCAAACCTCTTTATCACCAAGAACTGGAGCTCCAATGGCAGCATTTGCATGACAAGAACTACACGATTCATTATAAATTTTTTCACCTTCAGTTTCTTCGGCTACTGCCTCAACAACAGGCATATCTCGAACAGTAGATGGAGCAGGTCTAATCCCCTCTAGCTCATTTTTAATTCGCAATACAGGAACTTTTCCTTTGATACAATCTTTCATACAACGTGTACCTGTACCATAGTTTTTAGGGTTGGCTAAATACTCAGTAATATTTTTTACACCTTGTTTTGGATCTTTTGGAGTATCAACATTTGGATAAAAACCTTCAGCATTTGGCATAACGATTTTCATAAATTGTTCTTTATTCATGATAAACTCTTCATCAAGCTCTTCACCATCAATCTCAATACCGTTTTCCATCAATAGATATGCAGAGATTGCATACGTTTCGCTGTTGGTTAAACTTTTTGGATGTGGGAAAGGCATTGCATCTTGAATGTACCAGAACAATGTACTAGCATATGGCCAATAACTACCAATCTTTCTTGATGGTGGCACTTCTGTTGGTTCTTTATCTGCAGGATCTTGCAATTGATTCGTTAACGATTCAATATCTCCACCAGACAATGCAGGATATCCACCTACACCACCAGCACCAAAGTCACCATGACACATAGCACATTGAGCATCGTAAAGTTCATTCCCAAGTTCAACCGAACCTTGAGCAATCACTTTCTTACCATCTTTAGTTACAATTTTACCATGCTTGGTATCGTACATCGGAAGACCTGTACCATCAGGCATTGTATCAATGTCCCATGCAGCAATCTCAGTTTTCGTAGGCGTTCGTCCCTTTGATACACTTTTGATATTTTGCGTATTTACATGATACGATGTATATTTACCATCTTTAGTTTCGTATTTCATTCCACCATCAACAGCAGTAGAAGCATTTGCAGTAAAAGCAAAAGAAGCGGCAATACTTAAACCAACAAGAGCTTTCTTAAGCATGGTGTTTTCTAATATGTACATTATTTACTTCTCCTTTTTTAGTTACTTCCCACGTTACAATGGCATTTCTATGATAAACTGATTCAACACCAACTTTTGATGTTTCCTCATCAATAGTAGGTTGTACATTATTCGTATCATCCGTTGCACGACTTGATAATAATAATGGCTTTCCATCCCATTTAATGATGTATGAGAATCTTGTCCATGACTTTGGAAGTACCAAACCTTTAAAGCTTGCTTCCACCCAGTTGTCTCCACCATCAAATGAGATGTCAACATGCTTAATTGTTCCATAACCTGACCATGCAAGTCCTTGAATTTCAACTAAGTCACCTTTTTTAAGATCTGTCCATGGCTTCTCAGGACACGGTGAAGTGATTACAGAGTTAACCTCATTTGGCCAGAAATACTGAATCGCTTTCCCTGACTTTTGAAGCATTGTATATTTAGATGTTTCCTCTTTTGAGTGCCAAGGCTTATTTGAAAATTCTAATCTTTTTAACCATTTAGTGTTAAGATTTCCTTCCCAACCTGGAACTAATAGACGAACCGGATAACCTTGTTCAGGTCGTAACGCTTCACCATTTTGAGCCCAAACGAGCATTGCATCATCAAGAGCTTTTTCTGTAGGAATTGTACGAGGATTACCCGCATTATCACTACCTTCAGCCATCATCCATACTGCATCTTTCTTCAATCCAAGATCTTCCAATACTGTTTTAAGCATGACTCCTGTCCATTGGGCTGAACTCATCATACCTTTCATAAATTGTAGATTATTAAATTGAGGTGCTCTCCATCCAGTTGATCCATTTGCAGGACACTCGATAAAGTATGTTCGTGTTTCACTTGGGTATCGTTTAAGTTGTTCAAGTGTTAATACGATTGGTTTTTTAATCATCCCGTGGATCATCAATCTGTATTTATTTGGATCAATGTGGGCAGTACCACCGTGGTTTCGTGTAAAAAACAAACCATTAGGTGTAATAATACCCTCTGACTCATGAATTGGACACATAGAAACTGAAGCATACATATCACCAGATGACAACAGTTGTGTTACCCTTCTTGTATTATTATGCTCATAAGGTGAAGGCATACCGTATAAATTTTGGTCTACTCTGTCCCCTAGTTTTGTTCCCCATTGCGCTTCTCCAACAATAGCGTGGTCATCTGCTTTTACTTTCACAGGCGTTAAAACATTGGCTGCAGCAATTGCACTTACTGAATACATAGCCGTTTTTCTAAAAAAATCTCTTCTGCTTGATTGTTTTTCTTCTGTATTCACAGAAACATTTTTTGCATCATTTTTAGAAATTTTGCTTGATTTCATCATTTGTCCTCCTCGTAAACTTTTAAATAGAATATTTGATAATCTTATATCAAAACAGGTAATTATAATCAAAAAATCTTATAACTGTCAAGTCTTTTCCGCTATACAATTTATAAATTTTACTTATAGTGTCTTATTTGTGACCGTGATATAAGCTGAACTTTCAACTTGTATTATTCAATTATATACCAAGAACAGACAAAGCCCATGGTTAACGTTTTCTTTTACGAATCTTAGTTAAAAAATCTAGTATTACTTTTCTTTTATATGTGTGTAGATTCTACCCCTTTTAGTAAGTATTAACTATTATAATGTTATAATTATGTCCATATATAGAGGGATAGATAAGCTGACTGTATGTTAAAAATTACTCTACAATATAGTTAAGTTATATTTCAGGTTTAAGGATACAAATGACCACTAAAAATGCTGGCAAAGTTTTAGAATTGTACATTTCACAAAAAGGAATTGCACACCGATTGGATAAATCAAGTATTGATTTGGATCAAAATGGTGTAGTTGAAGATAAGTTTTACAATACGGATATTAATCGTTCGGTTCTTATTACATCCATACAAAGTTATGAACTTGCACAACATAACAAAATCAATATGCAATACGGTGCCTTAGGAGAAAATCTACTCATAGATTACAACCCCTATGGCTTAGCAATTGGAACTCAATTGCAAATTGGGGAGGTTATCCTTGAATTAAGTCAAGCATGTACTTTATGCAATCATCTGTCCAAAATCGATAAACGCATACCTCGACTGCTTAAAGATGATCGAGGTGTTTTTGCTAAAGTAATTAAACAAGGTACTATCAAAACAGATGATAAAGTTGTATTGTTGACATCGAGTGTTCGTAAAGATTGATTCCTTATGACAAATGCTATTAAAATTATTTTTATAACGATTATGACTGTAATACAGCTAAATGCCTCAAGCTACCAATCTCTTCTTTTTCATGGAAATTGCGTAACTTGTCATCATGAAACTGAAGATATCTCTGCACCATCAATCATTCAACTTAAAAGTGTTTATCTGAGTGCCTTTCCTCAAAAAGAAGAGTTCGTTGATTATATGGCTGGCTGGGTACAATATCCCAATACACAAACTTCGTTGATGGATGGCGCAATTAAAAAATATGAACTGATGCCTGAACTTGGTTTTGATCTGTTTACTTTAAAAAATATAGCCGAATATATCTACGATACAGATTTTACCAAACCTCATGAGGGCCATCGCAATTAGTACAGTTTAATATTGTTCAAAATCTTCACCGCAAGAAGTGTCAAAACGGTTCCTATAATCATCGAAAAACCTATTTCTTCTTCTAAAAATAGTGCGCTCAATCCAATGGCCGCAAATGGAACTAAAAATATAAATGAACTCACTTCTCCTGCACCCAATTTTTCAATACCCATAAAATATACCGTATTTGCAAATGTTGAAGCAAGAACAGCTATGCATAAAATATTTATCCAAAAGATTCCATCAAAGGAGCTATAAGGAATAGCATCAATATCCATAAAAAAGAGTGCATCCAAAGCAACCGTTACCACATACAAATAAAAAGTAAACACAATGGGTGAAATAGTAGTGACTTTTGAACTTAATATTGTCACAAATGGCCAAAGAACAGCAGCAAGAATAAAATACAAATTTTGTTTTACCAGTATCTCATCAAGATTAAACTCCCAAACATTCAGCATGGTTAGTACACCAAGAGCACCTAAGATTAGTGCAAACATATCTTTTTTGGCAATCTTTTTGGCTCCCATTAATGCTAAAATCAAAAAAGTATTAATAGGAATCAGTGTTGTTACAAACGCGCCACCTAGCGATGCTGTTCCAAACTTAGTTCCTAAAAAAAAGTATTTCATGTACGCTATAAAAACCAAAGAGGTCAATACCACCAACAACAAGCTTTTAAGATCAATTTTAAATGACTTTTTCAAAACCATTATTATAGGAATCATTGTAATAGCCGTGATTAAAAATCTGAAAAATACCATCTCAAATTCATTTACGTAGGTGCTTAAAACTTTAACATTGACCCATGATCCACCCCAAGCTATCATGGCAAAAAACATCAGCATGTAAAATATATTTTTATTGTTTAAACTTTGGTTTTTCATCATATTTATTTGTATAGAATAATATTGCTTTTATTGAAAAGTGTTTTAGGAGAATATCCGTATACCTTTTTAAAATTGCGATTAAAATGCGATTGATCACTAAATCCTGAATTGATACTTGCATCAATTGCTCTGTCTCCTTCAATAATGGATTTTGTAGCTTTATAGATACGTTGGTTTAAGATATAGTTATGAGGAGTGATGCCCATGTGTTTTTTAAACACACGCAAAAAATGATATTTACTCAACTGGGCATTGTGGGCTAAATCATCTAAAGTAATCGTTGAGTCAAGCATGTCATTGATGTATTCTATGGAACCATTCATTATAATAGGAGCATCAAAAAAGCCTGTGTATTCTTTTGTTGCATGGGTATAGTTTTTTATCAAATACGATACTGCATTGATAAGAAGTATCTCTATTTTCATCTGTACTTCTTGTGCGTAAACACTTCTAAATAATCTCAATAAAAGATTGTACAACACCGCATCATCTACAATATGTTTCTCAAATAAAGGAACATGTTTGAGGCCAAACATATCTTCATATATTTGCGAAAACAGTTCAACACTTGGATAAAAATTGGTGTAGTTCCAAGCATTTGAACTTCCACCATGCAATTCATTGGGATTGATAATACGCGTTGAATGTTTGTATGAAAGTACTGTTTTATTCAGATTAGTTGATTTGAACAATCCATCGTGCGTGATCCCAATCGTATAAGTATCGTGAAAATGTTTTGAAAACATTCTGTTGGTGTGTTTTATATTTTCAAAATATGTATTTTCTAAAGCTTTTAAATTCATGCTCTATTTTAGCCAAATAGTGCGGCAAAAAATAGAACATTATTGCTTATTCATAAAAAGTTTAAATTATTTTATATCTTCCAATATTTCACTAAATACTTGATATCTTTTTTGTGCATCAAATAGGGTCATTTTATATATAATGGTACTTAAAATTTCTGGAACTTCGGAATACTCTTCACTCATTGCGTATTGAGATATTTTATTATCAATCATTGGTGTAAAATCTGCTATTGAACTGTATCTACTTTCATTGGTAATTTTTATATAAAGCTTACATCCCAAATGAAATAATTCTAATTTTTCATCTTTTCTCGTATCCACTTTAGCATTAAACGCAAAATCAATATCTATATCTAATCTTCTTAGGTACACCCTAAATTGTAAAATGAAACCTATGT
>JAYEFX010000165.1:0-1975 GCA_034658775.1 Campylobacterota bacterium | reverse complement strand
TAAAAGCATGAACATGCGTCAATGGAAATTTTCGTAAATTATCCATGGCATCACTCCATAGCGCATCGGTTTCACCAGGATGTCCCACAATAAAATCTGTTCCTAAAGCATACCCTTTTGAAGCAATATGCTCAAACAGTTCCAAATCATCAAGTACTTTATTACGTCTATTCATGATTTTTAACATCTCTTTACTGGTGTGTTGCAATGCTATATGAAGCTGTTTTGCCATCCAAGGTTCATTTAATATCTCTTTGAATTCATCATCAATTTGTATTGGTTCTACTGAACCTAAGCGAATACGTCTTACGCCACGAATCATGGAAATTTTTTTAAGTAATTTTGCCATGGAGGTATGCTGTTTTTTACCGTAACTTCCAACATTGGTTCCGGTTAAAATAAACTCTCCAAAACCATTGCTGGCCAAAGTAGAGATCTGCTGCACTATTTTATCTTCTTGATAACTTCGTGCATCACCACGCACATAAGGGATAATGCAATAGGAACATCTAAAATCACATCCCTCTTGTACTTTAACAAAAGCCCTGCTTTTACCAATCATTTGCTCAATGATTGTATCATCAATATGCTCAAGATCTCCCGCTTGAAAAAAACGTGTCTCATCTTTAAGAAGTGTATTGATCTTCTCTTTTTCACTGTGTCCAAAAAGTGCATCAATTTTATTATCGTTAAATAACCCTTCCCCTTTAGTCCATACTCCACAACCTGTAAAGATGACGCGTGGATCATTGGGCAACTTTTTGAGATGGTTGATGTAGTTCCGTGCAGTTGAATCTGCGCTGTTTGTTACCGTGCATGAATTTATCACTACTATGTTGGCTTCATGTTCATCTAAAGTGATATCAAAATCTTTTAAGTTTGACATCATCACTTGTGAATCAAAAACATTGGTACGACAACCAAATGTTTTGAAATATACCTTTTTAGCCAACAACGGGTCCATCAAACAAACCTGTTTGTGTTGTTCCTGGTAACAACGAATCAGGATCTGCAGCAGCATGAGCATTGACCCGCAACGTTTGCGTAGGGTATGCTATTGTAATATCATCTGCCGCTTTAAATGCGTCCAGTATCTCCATGCTGATTGTACTTCTCAAAGCAAGCGTAGCATGCGAATTGGTAAAATACCACGTAGACACCACAATACCATAAGATTCTGCAAATGTAAACACACGCGGATCAACTCCTGTACTTCGTAAGACATATTTTGTACGCATTTTACTTAATGATTTTCGAGTAATATCCGCGTACCCTTTTGAGTATTGCTTTGCGATCTCTTTAGCTAAATGGGCTGCTTTTTTATGATTGGAATCAAAAGTGATATTGATATCAATCCCATCCCAAACCGTACGCAATCCATCGTAGGTATAATTTGCAATCAGATCGGTAAAAATATAGTTGTTTGGTATAAAAAATACCCGTCCGGTACGACGATTCTTCATATATGAGGTCAATGTAATATCTTCTCGAATCGATATTTTAAATAAAGAGATATCCAGTACATCACCAACCGCTTCCGTACCATCTTTAGTTACTTTGATTCGATCCCCTACTTTAATCGATCCACTGGTCATAATCACAATCCAACCAAACATCGACATAAACCAATCTTTTAAAGCAATGGCAATACCCGCAGATGCAAAACCTAAAAAAGTTACAAGATTCGAAGCATTATCAATGTAGGTAAACAACAATATAAAAACAACAATAACAACAAAAATAAAATTAACTAAACGATGAGTACTGTAATGCTGATCATCATCTTTAATGTATCTTTTAACCACCATCTTAATCGACGATGAAACAACAAACAATCCCATTAAGACCAATACTAAAAACAACATCTCTTTAGCTTGTTCTTGTATATTTTTCTCAATCTCTAAAACTATTTCCTCAATTCTTCTACTGTATACCTCATTTGTTGTCGATACAATATCTTGAACCAAAAAGAAAT
>JAYEFX010000164.1:0-9926 GCA_034658775.1 Campylobacterota bacterium | reverse complement strand
GTTGATATTGTATTGTGAAAATACCTCTTGCGCAATAATGGAAGTATTGTCTTGTGAGTTATTATCAATAACAACAATATGCGCATGAGGCAATTCATTGTAAAAATCAAGAATGGTTTCTTTAATGGTTTTGGCCTCATTAAAAGCGGGTAAGATAATAGCAATATCAGTCATAGTTTTTACCTAATGGTTTGTTGATTTTAAAAATAATTCGATTATGATAAATTATTTCAGGAATAATACCCAAATTTTTTAATTTATCAAAATCAAGTGCTTGTTTTTTATTGCGTAAATAATGGATATAAAAATCAGCATTGACGTACTGAATTAATGATAAAAGTTCGTTTTCATCGATTCCATGTTCTTTTTGCATACGTATATAGATATCTTTCATCTTTTTATTTTTATTATCAAACCATCCGACACTGCAACTGGGTACAAAGTGCAATGTGGGATTATTATACAATGCTTTGTAGATATCTGTTGAGAGTGTATTGAGTAAAATGGTTTTATTGTTAAAAATGGAATTTTTAAAAAAAGTTGCTTCTTCAATCTCTTCGTTTTGAGATTTCTCGTGAAAAGTAAAGGTGAAAACGGCAATCGTATATGGAATAGCAATCAGATAAAACAGAGGGACTTTTTTTGAAAAATTAGTGTAGCGTTTAAGAAGGATAAAATATTTACGTATGGTTTGAGTGAGTACTTTTTTATTTGAATTAAAAACAATACTGATTATATAGACCAGAATAAGTGGAAAAAACAGAGAAAAATAGCGTACTTGATTAACCCATAAAATGGACGTAATAAG
Source organism: Campylobacterota bacterium (assembly GCA_034658775.1). Lineage (GTDB taxonomy): Bacteria > Campylobacterota > Campylobacteria > Campylobacterales > Arcobacteraceae > JAYEFX01. Next base: position 9,118 of record JAYEFX010000164.1, on the reverse strand, counting down.
TAAAAACAACGCTAACGAATTGGTGTAAAAATAGGTATAATATTTATAAATTAATATTGCTGAAAACCCAAAAAATAAAGGCAACAATACAAGATAACTCATGTGCGAAAAGATTTCAAACAATGCTCTGCCTTCTCCTACTTCAAGTCCCATTCGAAGTGTTTGGTCCGTGAGTATATGGATTATGGTTTGAATATATCCTTGTGCATCGTGCATTAAAAACAGTATCCCTATAATTAATGAACCCAAAAAGACTCCAGTAAAAGCGAACCATTTTTTTTGAATCATGTAAACCAGACCCATTGAACCAGTATACAAAAAAAACAAATAGTAAAAAGGGGAATAAACGATGGTCAAAATAAAAATTGGAAAAAAACGATTTTTAAGAAGAAGTGCACCCATAACAAATAAACCTGAAAGCAAGTCAGGTCGAAGCATCAAATATCTGGATGAACTTAGATAAATAAGACAAAAAACAAGTAAATAAATAAATGAATAAAAATTATACTTTATATATTTACGGATAAAAATATCCAATAAAAGCATTAAAAAGAATAAAGACAGTGTATTTATAACCACATGTATTATATCAAATGGGATAAAACTAAGCAAAAATTGTAAAAAAACATGCCAAGTTTTCCAAGGATCATAGGCAGTAAATAAAGAGTGGGGAAAAATTTCTCCCCAATTATTCATCACAGGCATATGCGCTGCGTAAGAGATGTGTCTTAGTCCATCATCTACCATACTGATATCAATGGCTAGTGCAAAACTTAATGCTGTAAAAAAGTACAAGAAAAGATGCAAAGGTAAAGGAAGAAAGAGTTTATTTAACATTCTAAAGTATAGCATGAGATAACTTTTTTACATATAAAATAAATAAAATTTAAAAAATTGCACTGATAAAAAGTTATTTTTAAAAGAATTATGATATAATATCGTTAATAAAAAAAAATTAAGGAGAAAATAATGTTAAATTTCTTAAAAAGAAGATTAAAGTCAGATAAAGGTGCAATGGATAAGATTCTTGTTACATTGCTATTGGTTGTTGTTGGTGTAGCTGCAGTTGTTGGTTTAAACACGTGGATGTCAGACCAAAAAAATGCAATGATTGATGCTGCTAATAACAGTGTTAATAGTGCAATGAATTAATATAGGGCATAAACTCTATATTAAATTGAGATGAAATCTTTATTTTTTAAATTAAAGTCTCAACGAGGAGCAATGGATAAGATCCTTGTCTCTTTGTTGTTTGTCGTTATTGGTGTATCTGCTTTAGTATTAATCGAACATTGGTTTGATGGAAAAAGAGATATGTTAGTAAATGAATCAAATAATAAGGTAAATACAGTCATGACTGAAGTTGGATAATAACTTCAGATGCTTTTTAGCTTATCTTTTTATATATTCTCATTATTTCTGTCTTATACGGATTGTACAAAATTTAAAATCCCCAACATTCTAATTATTACCTTATTTATACATTTAATTATTTTTGGTTTCCTAGAAAATCAATTAAACCTCTATTCTTTTATAATTTCAGTGACAATTTTAGTTTTTTTTGTTATAATAATGCTAATTATGCCTACAATGATACTCGGTGGTGGAGATATTAAGTACATGATGGTGATTGCAATTTACATATCACCTTTACTTTTTCCATTATTTTTACTACTTAGCGGAGTGTTTCAAATGCTTTTTTTGCTTTTTATGCAAAAGTTTAAAAGACGCAGAATCGCTCCAATGGCACCTGCCATGTTTTTAGCAGTGGCAGCAGCACAGATGATTCATTTTTTAGGATTTTATCTGTGAATTTAGATACATAAATAAGGAGTGTGATGATGAAGCGTGCTATTGTTGACCAAATGTTATTAGGCTTTATCTTGGTGCTTGGTATTATCACCTTTGTTGCCACACTAAATGATGAAACAAAAACCCGTAACTATATTTATGATTTAAAAGCCTTTGCTCAAAATACTGCAAAAACGATGGCACGGCACTACGAATACAGTATTGATATGTGTGCGGCACAACAAGTAGCAAAAAATCTTGAATTGCAAACGAAGATTGGTAATAAACTTATTTCTGGAGGATATTTGCCGTATCCTAATGATAATTTAGGTTACGGGTACACCTGGTTGGACAAAGATTCTGATGGTGAACCCGATGCGATACAAGTGAAAATTAAATCACATCAATACGAAACATTCTGGTATCGATTTTTTGATAAATTTACATTTACTATACCGGATATTGTAGTTGAAGAAGTTGTTAATACACCAAAAGATGTTAGCATTTCATATTGGAAGATACCCAATGCTGGATATTTTAATACCATGGGTACGTATCAATTGGATGCTAATAATTGTGTTGTAAATGCTCAATTGCATATGGCCAATGCCAAAGATGCAGCTAAGTGGCTTAGTAATGTTGGTTCAGGAAATGGTTACTACAATCAAACCTCTTCAGACTCTACTTCATGGGATAACTACAATGATGTTGGCGATGGTTCAGGTGATTTTGCTGGCTCAACTATTGTAAGTGGAATCACCTCCCCACCTACGTTTGTTTTTTTAATTGCAAACGGTAATAGTCATTTTAATAATCCTGCTGATGATGCAACGGTAATCTTTGAAAACCAACATTGTTTTGGGAGTCCAATATATCCTAGAATTACCATTAATGGTATTACGAAACAAGGAGTTGTAGGAAGTGAAGGAAATCCAAACGTATTTTTTGAACATACTCAATTAAATGCAGATGGTGTAAACCATATGCACATTATTCCCAAAAATGTTTTGAGTGATTATCAAAGTTTTAAGCAAACTTACAATGGAAATGAACGTGATAAATATGAAGCTTTCTTAAGTGAATGCGATACCGTTAATCATGATGGAAATAGCTCAAATAATATTCCTAGTGATCACGTTGAAGATACGGATGATGGAGTTAATGATTGTAGAGTTGATCCTAATGGTGAATATTATTATGCCCTTGAAGATTTGGATGAAGCAAACAGTGACTTAGATTTTACGGATATGCTGTTGGATACAACAAGAACAGTGATCCCCAATGAACTAAATATATACACGGTTAATGCTTTGGATCAAACAATTGCCTTAACCTGTAACAACACCAATCCAACGGTGAGCTTAACTTGTCCAGCATCACTTCAGTCAGGAGTTTCTACAAATAACATACAATGGAGAGCAGTCGATGCCGATGGTTCGATTAACAGTGCAAGCACTAGTGTGTATGCAGATCAAGGATCAGTTGCTTTAAATGGACAAAATAATGATGAAGGTACGATTACCTTTACCGCGGCGGATACAGGTAGTACATATACTCAAACACTTACTGTAAGTACTTCTGATAATGTTGGTGCTGCAGGTCAAGCTTCTTGTGATATATTGATTGATTCTGATGGTACGGATGATACAGGTGGTGGATCGGGAGGTACGGTACCTTCGGATGATGAAAATGCACAGCCAGTATGTGAAGCATTACCCGATATGATAGTCACCGAAGGGGATACGGTTGTAGTAAATGTCAATTGTACGGATGATGATGGTAATGATTTAGTGTATACACTTTCTAGTGATGTGTACAGTGATTCCAATAATACAGGAATGTTTACGATTGCTTTACCTGTTGGAAGTTCTGATCAATCTCCTGTAACAGTCGGCGTGGCTGTTAATGATGGGATAGGCGTAGATGTGATTGATTCTTTTATTGTGACTATTAATCCTGATGTTGACACCTCATTTTTCCATACTTTTGATACGGATGATGAAGGATGGAATGGAAAAGGTTCATGGGTAGATGATCATGGTGAAGGTAAATTAAAAATCACAGCAAGCAGAACAAGACGTAATCAAGAGACCGTATTTACATTTTCTTTTGGAAAACAAAATTCACATCAGGATGTTGTTATTAGCTTTGATATGGACTATCTAGGAGGATGGGAAAAACGTGGAAGAAGAGATCGTGATTATTTTAAGGTTAAATTAAATAATTCTCAAGTTGTTGATCATTCCTATTCAAATGGAAGTAACCTAGTAGGTTCTGTAAAATATACTTTGATAAACCAAACAAATATTAATGGTGATATGGAAGTGAAATTAATTATTAAAGTAACCTCAAAAGATGAAATAGCATACATCGATAATGTGCGTGTTGCAATACAGTAGAAAATGAATTAAGGAAAGAAATGGATTATAAATCATATCATGAATATTCAGATGTTCAAGCAGAATTAAACATACGTAAAGAGCAATTGGTTGAAACATTAAAATTCTTTGTATTGTTATCAAACATGAAAAAAGTTACATTTTTAAAATATGATTTTAAGTTCAATCATTTTCGTTATGATTTTACTGTTGATGGGCATAATATTATTGAAGATGATTTGGATTTTATGGAGCCACGTTATTCAATTGTACTCAAAGATGGTGATATTATTTTTGGTAAAATGGTGTTTAACAATCGTATCTGGTATCGAAGTGTTTTAAAAGATTTACTTAAGAAAACACAAGAGGTTTTACGAAAAATATTTGAGATTGAGAAAGATATGGTGTCTCAAAATACACCATTAAATATTTTTGTAGTATCGGATCAAGAGACCTTAAAGTTTGCACAAAAATTGCAAACCAATCTGGATATTTTACTTAATGCGGAGATTAAGATTATTCACGATATTACACGTATAGTTGAAACTTTGCGGCATAAAAATGCACGTAATATTATCATCTATACTGTACAAAATGAACAGCTTATTAAAGAAGATGAGGATATTTTACAAGCCTTTAATGAATTTGTTATTGTCATTGGTCCCAATCGGCATGCCTTATCGCTATTGTGTGGACGATTAAATATTTTAAATTATACTTCAATTGATGAGTTTTCACCCGAAACAATAAAAAATATTATCTTGGAAACAAAGCATAAACTGCTTAATAAAAATAAATTTGATAATAAAATTATCGGTTTATCTGGAGTTTCAGGTGGGATTGGTACAACGGTTGTATCCATGAACACAGCAGATATTTTAGCACAGAATTGCCCGGAAAAAAATGTTTTGTTCATCGATTTATCAACGACTAAAGCGATTAGTAATCTATTTTTATCACAAAACCCTGTACCTGAGCATTCCATTATTGATTTAGTTAATTTAAATGACTTTAATATTGAAAAAGATTTAGAGTTTGGATTGGTAAAAGTACGGGAAAATTTTTATTCAATTAACGGTATTCAAAAACATATTGATAGAGATATTTTAGAAAAAGATATTTTTATTGAAAAACTATTGGATTATATTGTCAAAGCGAGTGAGCATTTCAACTATATTGTTATTGATACAGGAACAGCAGATTCCTCTGCTTTAAAAAGTACGGTTTACGATATGGTTAATGAACTTTGGGTTTTGACAGAGATGACTTTACCGCATGTGTCAAAATTAAAAACATTTTACTCATTAATGAAAAGAGCGGGATTAAAAGAAAAAGTAAGCTTTATTGTTAATCGTGTAAATTCTCTAAATGAGATATCCCATGATGATTTTGATTCAATTATGAACTCTGCATCAACAGATGATAAATTGGTGTACAAAAAAATTCCAAATGACTATGAAACATTAGGACAATGTTGGAATTACTGTGAATTGGCCAGCAAAGTATCCAAAGATTCTGTATTTGCAAAAGAGATCAAAGCTTTATTGATTGAGAAAGAGTTTATACAAGAATCTAAAATACTCAAAAAAACGAAAAAAGGTTTTTTTGGCTTTTTTGGAAAAGGTAAAAAGTGAGAAATTTACGATTATTAATTTCAGATGAAGAGCAAAAAAAAGAGTTAAAACAACAATCGTTTTCTCATGATGAAGAGGTAATTGAAGAACGTGCTGTTGATACAAAAGAAAAAATTGAGATTGTAAAACAAAAAACAACCAAAGGTACTTTGAAATTCCCTGATCTGTATCTTAATGAAAAAATTTTAGCGTTAGCCTACGATATTAATGATCAATTTATGTTGAGTTTAAAGTCAGACAAAGTTATCACACGGGATACCTTAGAAGAGGTTTTGCCTGAATTTATTGCATCATTTTCCAAAGTACATGGGCTTGAAAAAGAGACCATAGATGAGATAAAAGATTTGATTATCAATAATGTGATTGGGTATGGACCTATTACTGCGTTGTTTGATATCGCCAAAGATGGTTTAAATGATGTTATTGTAAATACTAAAGATTATGTTGATATTATCTACAATGGTAAAACGATGGAAACACCGTTTCGCTTCAGATCTGAAGAGGAACTTCGTAAAGTAATAGATAAGATGTTGGGTGAAAATAATCGTAAAATTGATGAAGCGCACCCCATTATATCCAGTAAGCTCAAAGATGGTTCACGAGTCGAGGTACAAATTCCTCCTATAGCAGCAAATGAGGGTAGTTGTATAACTATTCGTAAGTTTAATGATATTCCTTTATTACTCGAGATGTTGGTAGACTCGGGTCAGATGGACTATAAAATGGCATATTTTCTCATCAAATTAGCAAAAGGTAAATGCAATATTATTGTCTCAGGTGGTACATCAAGTGGTAAAACTACTTTTTTAAATGCCATAACACGATTTGTTGATGATAATGAACAGTTAATGGTAATTGAGGATACCAAAGAGATGCAACCTCAAATGCCCTGCCACTCTATTCGTTCCTATGAGGCAAGAATGGCAAATGAAGAGGGTAAAGGTGCCATTACACTTGACTTTTTGTTACGATCAGCTCTTCGATCAAGCCCACGACGAATCATCGTTGGTGAGTGTAGAGGTGGAGAGATTGTGGTTATGCTAAATGCGATGAATACAGGACATCCAGGATCGATGACTACGGTGCATGCGGACAACACAAAAGAAGCCCTTGTACGGGTTGAAAATATGTATCTTGAAGCCAGACCTAGTGCAAACATACAGTTTATACGAGCACAAGTGGTATCTGCAATTGATATTATTATTCAATTGGTACGTTTCCCTGATGGGTCAAGAAAGCTGATTACGATTTCAGAAGTAGAACGCCGAATTGAAGAAAATTCGGTGATCTCGTTGTCCAATATTTTTGAATTTAAAAGAGATACAAGTGATATGAAAAAAACGCGTGGAAGCTTTGAAGTTCTTACTACACCATCACGTTCGATACAGCAAATGAATATGTTTGGTGTGGATATTGACAGTTCAATTTTTAATTCTGAATTTGAGATGACTAGAGAGATGTTGATTGATGAGTTAGAAAAAGATTTACCCGATCAGATGTGTGGTTGGAAAGATGAGTTTATTGATGTGTTCTTACAAAAAGATGCTCAACTGTATCACAAATGGCCACATTTTCAAAAAATGGGAGAATAGGGTTAGGTTATGGAGATATCTATTATTGTTTTAGTGATTATTATTCCTATTTTATTTGTTTCACTAGCATATATTGGCTATATGTATTACGTGGAATCAAACAAACACGGACATATTATACAATTGTTAAAAGATGATGGACATAAGATATTAGAAGAGAAGAAGAAAAAGCAACAAAAAGCAACGGATGAAGACAGTTGGTTAAAGAGACATTTAGGATATGCCGGATTTAGACAAGAATATGTTGAATATATCTTTATGCTCATCTCTTTAGGCTTTGGATTTTTGGCAGCTTCATTTATAAATTTTGTGGCAGGATCACCTGTAATTTTTGTTATATCTTTTGTTATATTTTCATTTTTTCCACTACTTTTTATGAAAAAAATGATTGACAATAGACGAGAAGAGTTTAATTTTGGTTTGAAAATCATGATTGATAAGATAGTTAGTATGATGAAAAGTGGTGTTGGTTTTGAACAAGCACTCAAAAAATCAATTGCAACATCAAAATCAAAATTTACAAAACAGGTATTTAATATTTACGTAAACGAAAAAGATATTTTGGGTGAAGATAAGACTTTTGATAAAATGTTTACGATGGTTGAATCAAAAGAGTTACGAATTTTTTACCTGACCGTATCCATTGGTCGACAATCTGGAGGTAAATTCTCAAATACCTTAGAAAAACTGCGTAAAACATTGCATGATCAAGGGGAGATTAAACAAGAGATCACCTCCTCTACAAAAGAGGTCAAAGTTGGTTCTTACATGATTATTGCATTGGTAATATTTATTTATGAGATGATGGACAGTTCAATGGATGGAATACTAGACGAACACTTTTTTGACAGTGATGAGGGAAAAATACAGATGTTTTTTATTGTTGTTTGGATCTCTTTTGGTTTGTTTGTGAATAGTATGTTAGCGAAGGTGAAATAAGATGAACATAATATATTTTTTACCGGTGATTATTACTATCATTGCTCTATTTGCATGGTTTATGTACGATAGAGGTTCAATTAAAAAACAGATTATATTGTTATCAAAATTGGATAAACTGGATATTATTGATAAGCAAACAGAAATTAAGTCTGGTAAAGAGGAAAAAGACACTCTTTCTTTTAAACTTATTCAAGCGGGTATTACACATAAAGAATACAATGAAGGGCGAATGACATTTGCTATATTAGGAATTGTATTAGCTGTAGCATTGCCAATATTTTTCTCATTTGAAATAGGGTTAATAGGTATTGTATTAGGGGTGATATGCATATTTTTTGGTGGACAGATGTATTTAGCTATATCAAAATCTGAACGTGTTGAAAAAATAGATCAAGATTTGGGTGTTTTTTTAGATTTGATTAATGTAATTTTAGAAGCGGGTGGAGGATTGAAAAATGCATTTTTTCAAGTTTCACGAAGAGCTAATGGGATTATTGATGAAGAGCTACTAAAAGAGATCTCCATACTAGAATATGAGATGACCAATTATTCGACGAAAAAAGCGTATGAAAATCTTAAAAAACGCGTTGATTCTGAAGATATGGGAAAGATAGTAGATTTTTTAATTTTAAGTGAAGAAACAGGTCTTGGGGTAAAAAATATCTTTTCTACACAATCTGATGAGATGAGACAAGAAAAATTTTACAAAATTAAGGGAAAAGTTAATACACTTAGTATGTATCTAATGGTAGTAATATTTATCTTTGTATTACCATCTTTG
>JAYEFX010000163.1:0-1980 GCA_034658775.1 Campylobacterota bacterium | reverse complement strand
CGATATTAAATGATATTTATTCAAAATCAAAAAAAGCTCAATTTGAATCGCAAAAAGTTAAAACGTTTGCAGAGTTGTTTTATTATCCCCTTGCTTTGGCATTGTTGGTGTTGTTGATTGCTTTTTCATCTTTGCCACGAAAAAAAATACTGAGTGCATTGGCCTTATTGTTTGTGTTGAGCCCTAGTGAACAATACGCTGTAATGTTTGACTTTGAGCATATTAATCAAGCCAACGAAGCCTATGAAAAAAGTGACTATAAATCATCAAGTAAACACTACCAAGAGGTGACACAAACTGCTCAAGGATCGTATAATTATGCCAACAGTTTGTATAAAGAAAAAAAATACGAACAAGCACTCAAACAGTATGAAAAAGTGATTAGTAATGATCAAGAGTTGGAATTTAAAAAACTGCACAACATGGGAAACAGTTTTGTTAAGCTTAAAAAGCTAAAAAAAGCAAAAGAGTTTTATGAAAAAGCATTAAAAATACATAAGGATAAGCAAACGCAAGAGAATCTTGATAAAGTCAATGAGGCATTAAAAAAGCAAGAACAAAAAGATAAAAATAAAGATCAAAATAAAAAGAATGATAAAGAAAAGAAAGATCAAAATAAAAAGAAAGATCAAGATCAAAACAAAGATCAAAAGAAGCAAGATAAACAATCTCAAAGTAAAGATCAACAAAAAGATGGTACTGATCAAGGAAAACCAAAACCCCAAAAAGATTCACAAAAAATAGATGAAAAAAATAAACAACAAGATCTAAAGAAAGATCAAAAGAAAAAAGAGCAAGAGAATAAAAATATTCAAAATGTACAAAACAGTGAAGAGCAAAATATTAAAACCATCTCAAATTCTGAAGAGAAAAAATGGTTAAAAATGTTAAATGAACAACAAACACCTGTAATGCTGTACAAAGCAAAAACTAAAGAGAGTAACAATGATGATAATCCGAGTCCTTGGTAATTTAATAATCTTTGCCACGTTTATGTTGGCTAATGTACAACTGCACGTTGATGATGAATTTATTGCGGGTGATGCAGTAACCTTTTCAATCAAAGCTCAGGGGGAAGATATTGAATTTCCACCAATAAGTACGATTGAAAATTTTGATGTGCATAAAAATGGAAGCAGCAATAACATCACAATCATCAATGGAAAACGAAGTGAACATCGTGTGCAAAGTTATAAATTTTTTCCCAATAAAAGTGTGCTTATCCCTGCATTTAAGATCATGATCGATGGGCAAGAGGTTTTTACAAAAGAACATAATATCACACAAAAAAAGATTCAAAAAACAAAATCCAATAAATTTGATTTGAAAATTGAAGTTAACAAAAGCAAGGCATTTGTAGGCGAAGATGTGAAGTTGGTTTTACGATTTAAGTACGCAAAAAATGCCAATATTTTGGATCTTGGATTTAATAACCCTGTGTTTGAAAATTTTTGGTCAAAGCAATATGGAAAACCCAAGAAATATCAAAAAAATGGATTTATTGTCCAAGAACTCACCTATTTGCTTTTCCCTCAAAAAAAGGGATTATTGAAAATAAATCCTGTGAAAATCGACATGATTTTATCGGACCCAAAAGATCCTTACAGCTTCTTGGGGCAGGGGATTAATAAACGTCTTTATTCCAATGATTTGCAGCTTGAAGTTGACGCCTTGCCTGATGATGTGGCATTGATTGGTAAATTTAAACTTAAGAGTAAAGTCAATAAACGTACGCTTAAAAGTGGTGAGGCAACGGCATACAGTATTACGGTTGAAGGTCGAGGGAATATTGATGATTTGGATGATGTTAAATTGGATATTCCTAATGTCACCATTTATGAAAACAAAGCAGAGCAAAAATACAATGTGGATACTAATGGAAATTATGGTGGAGTATATACCAAAAGTTTTTCAATCGTTGCGCAAGATGATTTTGTCATACCAAGCATTGAAATTAGTTATCTTGATAAAAAATCAAAA